>DASVFB010000202.1:0-8527 GCA_036380275.1 Gaiellaceae bacterium
CGCCGAGTTCACAGCTCGGTCACCACTTGTTCACCAGGCGCGAACCCACAGACGCCGGCGCGACCCGGAAGATTCAAACGGATGCCAAAGGTCCTGATCGTCGAGGACGACTACGTCATCGCTGACGGTATGTCGCGCCATCTGCGCGTCGCCGGCTTCGACCCGGTCTGGGTCGGCAAGGGGACGACCGCCCTCGCGCGCCTGCGCTACGAGCGCGCCGACGTCTGCGTGCTAGACCTGATGCTTCCCGAGCTCGACGGGTGGCAGATCATCGAGGCGGCGCGAAAGGAAGGGATCGGCACTCCGATCGTCGTCGTGAGCGCGCGCGGAAGTGAGCAGGACCGCGTACGGACGCTCGAGCTCGGCGCGGACGACTACGTCGTGAAGCCCTTCTCGATGCAGGAGCTCGTCGCGCGCGTTCGCGCCGCGGCGCGTCGCGGAGCACGGCGTGTCACCGCCGAGCGCGGCGACGCCATCGAGATCGAGGAGCTGCGCATCGACCCATCCGTCGTGCAGGCATTCGTTTCCGAAGAGAGCGTCGATCTGACGCCGACCGAGTTCCGCCTGCTGCACATGCTCGCGACCGAGCGCGGCCGCGTCGTCACGCGCGATGAGCTCCTGCAGACGCTCTGGGGGCGGAGGCACACGTACCGCGATCGCACAGTCGACGTCTTCGTGCGCAAGCTCCGCGAAAAGATCGACCGCCGCACGCCGCATCACACCTTCATCCAGACGCGCTACGGCGTCGGTTACCGCTTCGAGCCGACGCCCAAATAAGTTTCCCGCCGCCCGGAAGTCCGGTAATACTGGGGCATGGCCGAGGAATGGCCCTCGCCCCACCATCACGAGGCTCATCCCCTTCCGCGCGTCGAGGACCTGCCGGCCGCCTGGGAGGGCTACGACCGCGAGCGGGTGCAGGCCGCCTTCGACGCTTTCTACCGACACATCGCGCAGTTGGACGCCACGCTGCGCACGCTCGAGGCTGTCGAGGTCTTCCGGGGAGAGGCCTCCGACCTTCGCGCTGAGCTGCGCTCGATGCGCGCTGCGGGCTGGTCGCCGTACCCGCGTGGCTACGCGCTGACGCCCGAGCGCTCGATGCTCGGCTCGGTGCCCGAAGCCGTGCCGCGGATCGCGCTCGAGGTCATCTTCCTCGTCATTGTCGCTGCCGTCGTCGCCGTCGCGGAGCTCTCGGCGCTCGAGATTGTCGTTGTCATGGCCGGCGCCGTGCTGATCACGTTTCTCGTCGAGTTGATCGCGGCGCGCGAACGCGGCGGCACGACGCCGATTCCCGCAGCGCCGCCCACAGTCGCGCCGGTGCCCGCTCCGCCGCAGCCTCGGTCGGTCGAGGTGGTGCGCCGCGAGCGTGCGGCGGTAGTTGTGGATGAATCGACGGAAGCGGATGAAGAGGTCGCCGACGACGGCAGCGGCTGGGCCGCGTTCGCCGAGCCGGCGGGGCCCGAGCCGGTCGTGCTGATGGGCGCGCTCGCGGCGGACGAGGAGGCGCCGCGGCAGGAGGCCATCGCAGCGCCGGATGAGCCGCCGAAGCCGGAGCCGGAGCAGGAGCGGGAGGAGCCTGCGGAGAGCGGGCTGGAACCGGCTGCCGAGGTCGACGAGGCGGAGACGGGCGTCATCGCCAGGCGCCGTTTCCTCCGCCGCAAGCAGCGGGCGACAGCGGCCGCGCCTGAGCCCGAACTGGAGCCGGAGCCCGCGCCGAAGCATGTCCGGGTGCTGCCTCAGCCAGAGACGGCCGTCGCCGAGGCAGACCTCCCGCCCTGGGAGCGCGGCTTCGACGACACGGAAGAACGGCGATCCTGAGAGCGATCGGGCTCGTCGCGGCGCTTGCGGCCGCGCTCGCCGGATTCGGCGTGCTCCCGGGCGAGACCGGCGCCAACAACGGCAGCTCGCCGAAGGTCAGCGCGCAGGTTCTGCGCGACACGGCCAGCGGCAGTGAGGCCCGATTCGTCGTTTACCTCGGCGACCAGCCCGATCTGAGCGCCGCCTACGCCATGCGCGACCAGGACGCGCGCGGCTGGTACGTCTACAGAACGCTTCGCGAGCACGCCGCGCGAACTCAGGCACCGATCATCGCGCAGCTCGAGGCTCGCGGCGTGCCGTATCGCTCTTTCTGGGCCGCCAACGTCGTCATGACCGAGGGCGACAGCTCGCTCGTCGACGCGCTCGCCGCCCGCGCCGACGTGAAGTCGATCGAGTCGGACGCCAAGTCCGACTGGCTCGAGGACGTCGAGGCGCCGTTCGACTTCGACTCGGTCTCGGCGCTCACGGCGGCCGCGTCGCCACAGCGTCCAACCACGCCGGGCGCCGTGGAGTGGGGCGTCAACGACGTCCATGCCCCAGCGTTGTGGTCGGCCGGTTACACCGGCCAGGGCATGGTCGTGGCGAGCGCGGACACCGGCGTCAGGTGGACGCACGGCGCGCTCAGGAACCAGTACCGCGGCTGGAACGGCACCAACGCGGACAACAACTACAACTGGCACGACGCGATCCACGGCGGCGGTGGCGTGTGCGGCCCGGACACCGTCCAGCCGTGCGACGACGACAGCCACGGAACGCACACGACCGGCTCCGCGGTGGGCAGCGACGGAGGGACGAACCAGATCGGCGTCGCTCCGGGCGCGAAGTGGATCGGTTGCCGCAACATGGATCAGGGCACCGGGAGCCCGGCGACCTACACCGAGTGCTTCCAGTGGTTCATCGCACCGACGAACCTCAGTGGTCAGAACGCCGATCCGACGAAACGGCCGCACGTCATCAACGACAGCTGGACGTGTCCCGCCAGCGAAGGTTGTGCGGCGAACACGCTCCAGACCGTCGTGCAGAACACCGAGGCCGCCGGCATCTTCGTCGAGGCCTCCGCGGGGAACAGCGGGCCGGGCTGCAGCACCGTCTCCGATCCGCCCGCGATCTACTCCTCGGCCTTCTCCACGGGTGCCGTCGACAGCAGCAACACTCTCGCCGGCTTTAGCAGCAGAGGGCCCGTCACTGCGGACGGCTCGAACCGCATGAAGCCGGAGATCGTTGCACCCGGCGTCAACGTGCGCTCGTCGGTTCGGTCGAGCGACACCGCCTACTCGACGTTCAGCGGGACCTCGATGGCCGGCCCGCACGTCGCCGGCGTCGTCGCCCTGTTGTGGTCGGCCCGCCCCGACCTGGTCCGGAACATCGCCGCGACGAAGCAACTGCTGACCAACACCGCCAACCCGGCCGTCGGTGGCGGCGGAACCGGCTGTGGCGGCAGCAGGGTCGTTCCAAACAACAATTTCGGCTCGGGGCTCGTCGACGCGCTCGCCGCGTACAACGCCTCTGGCTCCTCCCAGTCCCGCACGCTTACAGTTACGAAGGCGGGGAAAGGCACGGGCACAGTCACATCGAGCCCGGCGGGAATCAACTGCGGCGCAACCTGTTCGGCGGGCTTCGCGAACGGCAGCGCGGTCACGGTGACGGCCAGTGCGGCCACGGGCTCGACCTTCTCCGGCTGGAGCGGCAGCGGCTGCTCGGGAAAAGGCACGTGCACGGTGACGATGAGCGCAAATCGCTCCGTCAAGGCCACCTTTGCCAAGACCTGCACTGTGCCTCAGCTCAAGGGCAAGCTGCTCGCGCAGGCCAGACGCGCCATCATTCGCGCGCGCTGCTCGGTCGGCTCAGTCACCGGGGCCCACTCCAGCTCGGTCAAGAGGGGGCGCGTCGTCTCCCAACGGCCGGTGGCGAGCGCGCACCGCGCCGCCGGCGTCAGGGTCAACCTGGTCGTCAGCAAGGGGAAGGCGAAGTCGCGCTGACTTGACTTCCGTTCACCGGCTCGCTACATCTTTCGGCGGGGCCAAGAAAAGGCAGGGAGGCAGGGTCTGACGAGTGAGGCGGCAGGGACCGTTCGTGCGACGCCGCGCGGCGTGGGCGCTCCGATGGTCCAGCTCGAGCAAGTGCGCAAGAGCTTCGGCGATCTCGTCGTGCTCGACGGCATCGATCTAGCAGTCGCGCCGGGCGACGTGCAGGTCATCATCGGCCCGAGCGGCAGCGGCAAGAGCACGCTGCTGCGCTGCGTCAACCTGCTCGAGCCGGTCGACTCCGGCCGGATCTTCCTCGAGGGGAAGGAGATCACGGGCAAAGGCGTTGATGTCTCGGAGGTTCGGCAGAACGTCGGCATTGTCTTCCAACAGTTCAACCTGTTCCCACACCTGCGGGTGATCGACAACCTGACCCTCGCCGCGCGCCGCGTTCGCAAGCGCCGGCGCGCGGATGCCGAGGAGAGCGCGCACGAACTGCTCGAGCGCGTGGGGCTCGGGGAGAAGGCGAAGCAGTTTCCGCACCAGCTTTCAGGCGGGCAGCAGCAGCGCGTCGCGATCGCGCGCGCTCTGATGATGAACCCGCACGTGATGCTGTTCGACGAGGTCACGTCGGCGCTCGATCCCGAGCTCGTCGGCGAGGTGTTGATCGTCATGCGCGACCTTGCGAAGGACGGCATGACGATGCTCGTCGTCACACACGAGATGCAGTTTGCACGCGAGGTCGGGGACCACCTCGTGTTCATGGACGAGGGAGTGATCGTCGAGCAGGGCAAGCCAACCGATTTGCTCGATCGTCCGAAAGAGGAGCGGACGCGGCGCTTCCTGCGCCGGACGCTTCAGCTAGCTGAGTCCCTGGAGGAGCTATCCCTCACCGAGGAAGGAGAATTGGAATGAAGCATCTGACAGGTGCGGTTCTCGTCGCGGCGGTCGTCGCGTCGTTGACATTCGCCGCGCTGGGCACGGCCTCGACGTCGGGCAAGAGCGGTGCGAAGAGCACGGCTGCGGCGGCGAAGCTTCCTGCGCTTCCGTCGTATGTGAAGGCGCGTCACAAGTGGGTGATCGGCGTGAAGTGCGATTACGTCCCGTTCGGCTACTACGACGTGCAGGGCAACCATCGCGGGTACGACGTCGCGATCGCGCGCCGCTTCGCCACGCTGGCGTTCGGCGCCCCAAGGAAGGTCAAGCTCGTGTGTGTGACCACACCGAGCCGGATCCCGACCCTCCAATCGTCGCAGGTGGACATGATCATCTCGACGCTTACCTGGACGGCGGCGAGAACACAGGTGATCGATTTCTCGGCTCCGTACTACAACGCAACGGGGCGCTTGCTCGTGCCGAACAACTCGTCGATCAACTCGTTGCAAAATCTCTCCGGCAAGACGGTCGTCACGACGCGCGGCGCGATCTATGCGACGTGGATCCGGAACTGCTTCAAGAGCACGAACCTGCTCGAGGTCGATGGAACGGCCGCGGCCGTCCTCGCCGTCAAGGAGGGGCGTGCCGACACGTTCATGTTCGACGACGCTTTGATTCTCGGCGTCGCGGCTCAGGATCCGACTCTGAAGCTGACGAACGACAAGTTCCTGAACGTTCCGTGGGGCATCGGACTGCGCAAGGGAGACACCGCGGCAGTGAAGTGGGTGAACGCCGCGATCAACTACATGCGGAAGCGCGGCGAGTTCGCGGAGATCCTCAAGGCCAACGCGCCGAAGAAGTACTGGTCCACGTTCGTTCCCAACGCGCCGGGCCCGAAGACGACGTTCAAATATCCCGTCGGTCAGGACCCATCGGCGGTCTGCACTTCCTAGCAACCACGGGCGGCCGTGCTCTGCACGGCCGCCCGTTTCATCTCTCATGAGCCTGCTCGCCAGCTTCGACTGGGGGACGATCTGGGATAACCGCGGCCTCCTCTCCGAGGGGCTGTGGCGGACGATCCAGGTCTCGGCGATCGGCATCGTCGGGGCGACCGTGATCGGGATCGTGCTCGGCGCAGTCCGCGCGAACCGTATCCCTGTTCTGACTCAGCTTGCCGCCACCTACGTAGAGGTCATCCGCAACACGCCGATTCTCGTGCAGATTTACCTCCTCTTCTACGGGCTGCCGTTGCTGAGCCCGCACCTGACCTTCACGGGCTTCACTACGGCTTGGCTCGCTGTGACGATCTGGGGCGGGGCGTTCAACACGGAGAACTTCCGGGCCGGTTTCGAAGCCGTCCCGTACCGCTATCGCGAGGCGGGCCTCGCGCTCGGCTTCAGCAGCCTGGCGACGTTCTTCCGCGTGACTCTGCCGCTCGGCGGCCGCATTGCGTTGCCGTCTACGACCAACACGTACGTGTCGGTCTTGAAGAACACGTCGCTGATGACGGCGATCGGCTTCCAGGAGCTGACGACCACATCACGCTCGATTTCGGCATCGAACTTCCGGGACGTCGAGATGCTGACGACCGTCGGGGTCGCCTACCTCGTGCTCGCCTGGAGCCTCTCTGGCGGCATGCGACTGCTCGAACGCCGGCTTTCCTTCGAGGATGCGGGATGAGACGCCCGCGCGACTGGAACCGCGTCATCAGCGCCGTGATGCTCCTCGCCGTGCTCGCGGTCGGCATCCCGTGGCTGTGGCACGAGTACCAGACCCGGCCGCCGTGGTGGGACCCCGTCCAGCACCAGATCATCCACGTCGGGCTGAAGGAAACGCTGCGCATGGCTGCGATCTCCGCGCTCGGCGCGTCCGTGATCGGACTCGTCCTCGGCACGCTGTTCACGATCCGCTTTCGGCCCTCGCGCATCCTGATCCGCGTGTACATCGAGATCTGGCGGGGACTGCCGATCGTAGTGACGATCTTCCTCATCTACTTCGCGTTCCCGCGGCTCGACGAGACGATTCCGCACCTCCCGAACATCAACTCGCTGGCCGCGTTCCAGGCGGCGACCATCGGCCTGATCCTCTGGGGGAGCGCTCAGGTCGCCGAGGCAACGCGCGGCGCGGTGCAGTCGATCCGGAAGGAACAGCACGAGGCCGCAGCGGCGCTCGGCTTCGGCTGGGTCGGCCGCCAGGTGTACGTGATCCTGCCGCAGGCGGCGAGGAGGCTCCTTCCGCCGTTGGTCGGACTGCTCGTGAACATCATCCAGAACACGACGATCGCCGGGCTGATCGGCGTCGGTGATGTGCTCGAAGTGGCGAACCGTTCGACCGATCGCCTGCTGTTTCTGACCGGCTCGTCGAACGCGTTGGCGATCTACACGTACGTCATGGCCGTGTTCTTCGCGATCTCGTTCCCGCTCACGCGCCTGGCGGCGTACCTCGAGAAGAGGTTCGCCGCTTAGCCGCAGTACTCGTCAGCGACGGCGAGCGCCTCGTCGAGAATCGCGAGCCCTTCGTCGAGCTCGTCGCGCGTGATGTTGAGCGGCGGCGCGAGCATGATCACGTTCCAGTGCACGAAGAGATAGAGGCCCGCGTCGAGCGCGGCTTTCGTGAGTCGCGCGACCGGGGCAGCGGCCTCGCCGCCCGCGTTGAACGGCACGAGCGGCTCGCGCGTCTCGCGGTTGCGGACGAGCTCGAGCCCCCAGAAGAGACCGAGCCCGCGCACGTCGCCGATCGACGGATGCCGTTCTTGCAGTGAACGGAGTGCATCCGCGAGGTAGCGGCCGTGCGCCGCGGAGTTCTCGACGATGCCCTCTTCGCGGAACACCCCGATCGACGCGACTGCCGATGCGCACGCGAGCGGATGACCGCTGTACGTCAGTCCTCCCGAGAAGGGCTTGTCGCGGATCCAGTCGCGCAGCTTCTCGTTGATGACCATCGCGCCTAGGGGCACGTAGCCCGAGTTGATCCCTTTTGCGACGGTGAGGATGTCAGGGACGACGTCCCAGTTCTCGCACGCGAACCATTTGCCGGTGCGCCCGAAGCCGGCCATGACCTCGTCGAAGATGAGCACGATGCCGTGCCGGTCGCAGACCTCGCGAATCGACTGCAGGTAGCCGTCCGGCGGGGGGATGACGCCATTCGTGCCCGTGACCGTCTCCATGATCACGGCCGCGACCGTCTGCGGGCCCTCGTACTGGAGGATCTCCTCGAGGTGCGGCGCGCCGGTGCACACAGGGCAGGGATCGGGATGGCCTGCGGGGCAGCGATACGTGTACGGGTCGAACATGCGCAACACGCCCGGCATGCCCGGTTCCGCGGGCCAGCGGCGCGGGTCGCCGGTGAGCGTGATCGCGCCCGCAGTCGCGCCGTGGTAGGAGCGGTAGCGCGCGATCACCTTGTGACGCCCCGTGTACCAGCGCGCGAGCTTGATCGCGTTCTCGTTCGCCTCGGCGCCGCCGTTCGTGAAGAACGACATCGCCAGGTCGCCGGGCGTGACCTCGGCGAGCAGTCGCGCGAGCGTCGAGCGCGGCTCCGACGCCATCGGCGGGCCGATCGTGCAGAGTTGCTCCGCCTGCTCCTTGATCGCCTGGATCAGCTTCGGATGCTGGTGTCCGAGCGACAGGTTGACGAGCTGCGAGGCGAAGTCGAGGTAGCGCTTGCCGTCGTAATCCCAGAAGTACCGTCCCTCGCCGCCCGCGACCGGAATCGGGTTGACGGCGTCCTGCACCGACCAGGAATGGAGGACGTACTGCTTCGCGTCGGCGACGATCTGCTGCCCTAGCTCGCTGTTTTTCTCGACGATCGCCATGTTTCGATCCTACCGCGACCGCGGTAGGCTTTCGGTGTGACGGACACGCTGCAGGAGG
>DASVFB010000203.1:0-2191 GCA_036380275.1 Gaiellaceae bacterium
GGTACCTGGGAGGGCGGCTACCCGCTGCCTCAAGAAGGGGGAACCGCGCGCGGGCGCGATTCCACGAGCTTCATGCGGTGCTCGATCTGCGCCAGGCGAAGCTCGAGCTCATCCCATTCGTCACGCGTGACAAGGCCGAGCTCGCGCAACACGCCGTGCAGCGTGTCGCCTGCGCGTTCACCGACGCGCATCGCTTCGCCGCGCCAACGGTTCGTGGCCTCGTCGATGAAACCCCGCACCTCGTCCTTGCTCATACCACCTCGTTGGGCAAGCGAGTCGGCCAGCTCGTCCGCACGCTCCGCAGTCAGCGCGACCGCGCCGACGAGAGCGAGCGCGAGCCGCTTAACGGGCTCGTCCATGCGGGCGGGCACGCCGCCGCTGCCGGCGCTGCTCGCGCTTCGCGGCCGCAGCCGACGCTGCAGGGCCATCGACCGTCGCTCCAGGGCCGTCGACCGTCGCAACCGGTGCGAGCGCCGGAGCAGGCTCCTGCGCAAGCTCCTCCTCGGACTCCTCCATCGCTTCCTCAAGACCGCGCTTCGTCACTATCTCGCCCTTGCGGCGTGCGTACTCGGGCTCCCGCTCCTTGAGGATACAAAGGAGGGGCGCGGCGATGAAGATCGACGAGTAGGCACCCGATGCGATACCAACCCCCAGCGCGAAGGCGAAGTCCTTGAGCGTGGCGCCTCCGTAGAGGAACAGCGCAGCGACCGGCAGAAGCGTGATGAACGACGTGGCCAGCGACCGGCGGATCGTCTCCCACAGCGAGACGTTCGTGATCGTCGCCATCGAGGCCCGCCGCATCAGCGGGATGTTCTCCCTGACGCGGTCGAAGATGATGATGGTGTCGTAGATCGAGTAGCCGAGCACGGTCAGGATCGCCGCGACCGTCGAGCTCGTGACCTCACGTCCCAGCAGCGCATAGATCCCGATACAGATCAGGACGTCGTGGAGCATCGCGATGATCACCGGCACCGCGAACTTCAGGTCGAACCGGATCGCGATGTAGAGAACCACTAAGAAGAGCGAGAAGAGGACCGCGATGATCGCCGACTTCGCGATCTGCCGGCCGAAGCTCGACGAGACGGTCGTCGCCCCCGGGGCCTTCGTCTGCAGCTTGTCCTCGAGGGCGCGGGAGACCTGCGTCAGCTTGTCCCCGCTCAGCGCCTTCGTGCGGACCTGGAAGGTCTTGTACTGATCGCCGTTCACCGCCGTCCCGCGCCCTTGGATGACGGCGTCCCCGTAACCCTGCGTGCTCATGACGGCGCGGACGTCGCCGGTGGTGCGCGCGATCGGTGTCTTGAACGTGAGCTGCGACCCACCCTTGAAGTCGATGCCGAGATTCAGACCCCTCACGGCAAGGGCACCGAAGCCGATCACGAGGATGGCGCCGGAGATCGCGAACCACAGATAGCGGCGGCGCATGAAGTCGATCTGCAGCCACTTCGCCGTCTGCTGGCCCTGGGCACCCATGAAGCGCGGCTTGTTGAACCACGCGAATCCTGCGAGGAGTCCGAGCATCGCTCTCGTCGCGCCGACCGCCGTGATCAGCGAGATCACGGTTCCGATCAGCAGCATCAACGCGAAGCCCTTCACCTGTGCCGTCGCGACCGCGAACAGCACGAGCGCCGTGATCGCGGTGACGACGTTCGCGTCGAGAATCGTGTGGAAGCCCTTCGAGTAACCCGCCGAGATCGCCGCGCGCACGGACTTGCCGGCGCGCACCTCTTCCTTGATGCGTTCGAAGATGACGACGTTCGCGTCGGCTGCGACGCCGATCGTGAGGATCAGTCCCGCGAAGCCCGGCAGCGTGAGCGTGACGTGGAAGAGCAGAATCGCCGCGTACAGAAACGCCGAGTAGATACCCAGCCCGATCACCGCGACGAGACCGAGGAAGCGGTAGAAGAGCAGCAGGAAGAGCGCGACCACGAGCAGGCCGACGAGCGCAGCCTTCTTCGCTTCGGTCAGGGAGTCCTTGCCGAGCGTCGCGGAGACGTCGGTGCGCTCGGCCGTCTCGAACTTGACCGGCAGAGCACCGGTCTGCAGGACGAGTGCGAGCTTCTTCGCCTCGCCGAGCCCGCCGCCGCGCCCCATGTCGATCTGCGCGCCGTTGTCACCGGGGATTCCGTCCGGATTGCGCACGAAATCGATGTACGGCACCGACTGGATCTCGCGGTCGAGCACGATCGCGAAG
>DASVFB010000204.1:0-15787 GCA_036380275.1 Gaiellaceae bacterium
ACCGGCTGCTTGTCCTCCTGCAGGTCGCGGTCGTACGCGAGCGGGAGACTCTTCACCACGGCGAGCAAGCCGGTCAACCGGCCGATCATCGTCCCAGCCTTGCCGCGCGCGAGCTCCGCGACGTCGGGGTTCAGCTTCTGCGGCATCATCGACGACCCGGTCGCCGCCGACTCGGGCAGCTTGACGAAGCCGAACTCGCTCGTCGCCCAGAGAACGAGCTCCTCGCCGATGCGCGAGAGGTGCGTGAAGAGGACCGTGCACGCATAGAGGTAGTCAAGGGCGAAGTCGCGGTCGGCCACGGCGTCGAGCGAGTTGCGCATCTGAGCTCCGTCCGGCGGCGGCAGCGGCAGAGTTGAGCCTGCGAGCGCGCCGGCTCCGAGCGGGGACGGGGTTGCGGCGGCGTCGGCAGCGCTGAAGCGCCCAAGGTCGCGCTCGAGCATCTCCACCCAGGCGAGCAGGTGATGGCCGAGCGTCACCGCGATCGCGCGCTGCAAGTGCGTGTAGCCGGGCAGCGGCGTCGCGGCCTCCGCCTCGGCGCGGTCGAGGATGACGGAGCAGAACCCGCGGATCGCCTCGTTGGCCTCGCGGCAGGCGTCACGTACGTACAGCCGCAGCGCCGCGGCAACCTGGTCATTGCGCGAGCGGCCGGCGTGGATCTTCCGCCCGACATCGCCGAGCTGCCGCTCGATCGCGGAGTGCACGTCCTCGTCCTCCGACCCCGGCGGCTCGACCTCGGCGAGCCTCGTCTCGACCTCGCTCAGCTCGTGATCGTTGAGAATCCCCGCCGCGTACAGACGGCGCGCGTGGATGAGCGTCGCCGCACAGTCGTACGGGAGCAGCTCGGCGTCGTCACTCCGCAGGAAGTCCCACACGTCACCGGCGAGCTGGCCGCCGACGCGTCCCGCCCACAGCGTCACGCGGGTGCCAGCCTCCGCTCGCGCGCGGCGGCGAGCTCGACCTCCATCGCCGCGAGCTTGATGAAGCCTTCCGACGCGTCGTGCGGGAAGGCGTCCTCGACGCCGTATGAGGCGAGCGCGTGCGCGTAGAGCGCGTGCTCGGAACGGCGGCCGACGACTGCAGGAGCGCCAGCCTG
This sequence comes from Gaiellaceae bacterium, assembly GCA_036380275.1. Classification (GTDB taxonomy): domain Bacteria; phylum Actinomycetota; class Thermoleophilia; order Gaiellales; family Gaiellaceae; genus DASVFB01. Next base: position 1,094 of record DASVFB010000204.1, read on the forward strand.
CAGGCGCACGCGCACCTCGCCGGTCACGAGCTCCTGCGTCTTCGCGACGAACGCGTCGAGCGCCTCGCGCACGGGCGAGAACCACAGGCCGTCGTACACAGTCTTCGCCCACATCGCCTCGATCTCTCGCTTGGCGATCGCTTCGGCCTTCGTCAGGACGAGATCCTCGAGCGCCTGGTGGGCAGCGATCAGCGTCATCGCCGCCGGCGCTTCGTACAGCTCGCGGCTCTTGATGCCGACCGCCCGATTCTCGACCATGTCGATCCGCCCGATTCCGTACGGGCCGGCCAGTGCGTTGAGCACCGCAATCAGCTCGGCGAGCGAAAGCTCCTCGCCGTCGAGCGAGACGGGCACGCCTGCGTCGAACCCGAGCACGATCTCGGCGGGTGCCGGCGCATCCGTGGGGGACGACGTGAGCGCGAACGCGTCCTCCGGCGGCGCGGCCCACGGGTCCTCGAGCATGCCGGCCTCGATCGCGCGCCCGAAGAGGTTGTCGTCGATCGAGTAGGGCGACTCCTGCTTCGCCTCGACCGGAATGCCGCGCGCCTCCGCGTACGCGATCTCGTCGTCCCGCGACCAGATCCTGTCGCGCAGCGGGGCGATCACGCGCACGCCGGGGTAGCGCGCCTTGAACGCGAGCTCGAACCGCAGCTGGTCGTTGCCCTTGCCGGTGCAGCCGTGCACCGTCGCCTCTGCGCCAACGTCTAGCGCGACGCCGGCTACGGCGTCCGCGATCACCGGCCGTGACAGCGCCGAGATCAGCGGGTACTTGCCCTCGTAGAGCGCGTTGGTCTGGATCGCCTTCGCGACCTGCTCGTCCGCGAACTCGTCGCGCCTGTCGACGAGCATGACCTCGGTTGCGCCGGCGGCGTAGCCGCGCTGCACGGCGGGCTCGAAGTCCGCCTGCTGGCCGACGTCGACGAGCACTGCGATCACGTCGTCGTAGCCGTAGTCCTCCTTCAGCCACGCGATCGCGCAGCTCGTGTCGAGTCCGCCCGAGTAGGCGAGCACTGCCGTCTTGCTCATGTGTCTCCTTCGAGGTGGTGGCGCAGGTCGCTCGCGATCGCGGCGCCCTGCACGCCTTCGCGTGCGATGACGGTGATGGTGTCGTCTCCGGCGATGGTGCCGAGGACGTCGGGCAGGTGCGCCTCGTCGATCGCGTGTGCGAGCGCATTCGCGTGACCGGGCGGCGTGCGGATGACGAGCAAGTTCGCCGACGAGTCGAGCGAGACGGCCCAGCGCCGAAGCGCCGATGTCAGCTCGCTGAGCCGGTCGAGGTCCGCCGAGCCCGGCAGTGCGTAGACGAGGCGACCGGCCGGGTCGCGCACCTTGACGAGACCGAGCTGCGCGATGTCGCGCGAGATCGTCGCCTGCACCGCGTCGAGTCCCTCGCGGCGCAGCGCTTCCGCAAGTTCCTCCTGCGTCGAAAGCTGCCTGTCCTGCACGAGGCGCAAGATCGCGCCCTGTCGATCGAACTTACTCATGCGAGCACCTCCTCGAGAACGGCGAGCCCGTGCGCGAGCTCGTCGTCGCTGATGGTGAGCGGCGGGCTGAGGCGCAGGACGCGCTCGCCCGCGGAACCGACCAGGACGCCGTGCTCGACGCACGCGGCGATCACGTCGCGCGCGACGCGGTCGATCTCGAGGCCGAGCAACAGGCCGGCTCCGCGGACCTCGACGGCGCCGGGGAGCCGCTCGAGCGTGCGCGCGAGCGCGTCACCCTGGCGCACAACTTTCGTCAGCAACGCCTCGTCCACGGTCTCGACGACTGCGCACGCTGCCGCACACGCGACGGGGTTGCCGCCGAACGTGCTCGCGTGATCGCCGGGCTCGAACGCGACGGGCAGCTCGTCCGCGACGAGCAGTGCGCCTATGGGCAAGCCGTTGGCGAGACCCTTGGCGAGCGTGACCGCGTCCGGCTTCGTGCCCAGCCGTTGCCACGCGAAGAAGCTTCCTGTCCGCCCCACTCCGGTCTGCACCTCGTCGAACACGAGCAACGCGCCGTGCTCGTCGGCGATGTCGCGCGCTCGGGCGAGGAACTCCGGCCGCGCCGGATGGATGCCGCCTTCGCCCTGCACCGGCTCGATCAGGATGCACGCCGTCTCGTCGTCGACGGCAGCCGCGAGCGATGCCGAATCGTTGATCTTCGCGAACGTGACGCCGGGGAAGAGCGGCTCGAAGGTCGCGCGCTTGGCCGGTTGCCCCGTGACCGAGAGCGCGCCGAGCGTGCGGCCGTGGAACGAGTTCTCGAGCGCAACGATGCCCGGCTTGCCGGTCGCCTTGCGCGCGTACTTGATCGCCGACTCGACGGCCTCGGCGCCGGAGTTGCAGAAGAACGCGTCCGCCCCGCCGAAGCGCTCGGAGAGCAGTTCGGCTAGGCGCGTCATCGGCTCCGTCCAGTAGAGGTTCGAGACGTGCCAGAGCTTGTCGAGCTGCTCGTGCGCGGCCGCGAGCGGTGCTGGATGGCGGTGGCCGAGCCCCACGACCGCGATGCCGCCGAGGAGATCGAGGTAGCGGCGCCCGTCGACGTCCTCGAGCCATGCGCCGTTGCCGCGCACGAACGTCACGTCGGTGCGCGCATACGTCTCGAGCAGATGCGCGCTATGCGTCGCGATCGTCACGCGGCCACGACCTCGGTCGCGCCGATCTCCGCGCGGACGCCGAGTTGCGCCGCCGTGATCGCGGCGCGGAGCTTCGGGATGATCCCGCCCTGGAAGGCGCCTGCGTCGAGCAGCTTGCCGGCCTCGTCCGCGTCGATCACAGGCACGACGACACCTCCGTCCAGCAGGCCGGGCACGTCCGTGACAAAGAGAATCCGCTCTGCGTCGAGCCCGACGGCGAGCGCGGCTGCCATCTCGTCGGCGTTCACATTGAGCGGCCCCGCGGCGAGCGGCGCGACGACTGGGATGAGCTCCTCCTCGAGCGCGGCGACCACGACCTCCGGCGCGCACGGGATGGGATCGCCGACCATTCCGAGCATCGGAACCTGCAGTGCGTGCAGGCCGATCTCGTCGCCGAAGAGCGGGACCGCCGGCTCGCCGATCGCCGCGCAGAGCGTCGCGTTGACCTCGACCATCGATTCGCGGACGACGTCGAGCGCCTCCCTGCTTGTCACGCGGCGTCCGCCGACGAACTGAACTTCCAGGCCGCGGCGCTCCATCTCGGCGCTGATCTGGGGTCCGGCGCCGTGCACGACGACGACGGGCTCCGCGTCGGCGAGCTCGAGGATCAGGTCCGCGGCGCTCTCGGCGACCGCGCCGCCGCACTTGACGACGACCGGCCGCGTCACGAGCGGTAGTCCGCGTTGATGCGGACGTAGTCGTAGGACAAGTCACTCGTCAGGTACTGCGCCTCGCCGTCGCCGAGGCCGAGGTCGAGGTCGATCGCGCAGGCGGCGCCGTCGACGGCGGGCTCGACGCCCTGCGGCGCGCCGCGGTCGAGCACCTTCGTGCCGTTGTAACGCAGCGTCACCAGGTTCGGGTCGAGCTGCGCATAGCCGCCGTTGAACGGCGCCGAGCCGGCTGCGGCGAGGACGCGTCCCCAGTTCGCGTCCTTGCCGAACAGCGCGGTCTTGACGAGCGGCGATGTCGCGATTCGGCGCGCGACGGCTTTCGCCTCGTCCTGCGACAGCGCCCCGGTGACGTTGATCTCGGCGACGACGGTCGCTCCCTCTCCATCCGCGACGATCTGCCGCGCGAGGTCGGAGCAAACGGCGTGCAACGCGTCGGCGAACGCGGCGTCGCCGGTGCGCACACCGGCGCAACTGGAGATGAGCACCACAGCATCGTTCGTCGAGCATTCGCCGTCCACCGAGATCGAGTTGAAGCTGTCGTCGACGGCCGGCCGGAGAAAGTCGAACGGCTCGCCAGGCTCGAGCGGGTAGTCCGTCGTGATGACCGCGAGCATCGTCGCGAGGTTCGGGTGGATCATTCCCGAGCCCTTCGCCATGCCGCCCACAGCGAAGCCCTTGCCGTGCACGGCCGCTTCTTTGGTGCACGTGTCGGTCGTCAGAATCGCCTGTGCCGCCGCGCGACTGCCGTCGGGCGACAGCGCGGCCGCGGCGCTGGCGATGCCCGGAAGCAGCCGTTGCATCGGCAACGGGACGCCGATCATGCCCGTCGAGAGAACGAGCATCTGGTCGGGCGCGAGTCCGAGCACGCGCGCGGTCTCGTCCGCGGTCGCTCGCGCATCCGCGATTCCCTGCGCGCCCGTCGCGGCGTTAGCGTTCCCGGAGTTGATTACGACGGCCCGCGGTTGCGCGCGCTCGAGATGCTCCTTGCTCACGACGACGGGCGCAGCCTGGACGCGGTTGGCGGTGAACATCCCCGCGCCGACGCAGTCACGTTGGCCGGCGACGAGCGCAAGATCGGGACCGAGCTTGCTGATGCGCGCTGCGACGCCGCTCGCGGTGAAGCCCTTGGCAGCGGTCACGCTCATACGAGCACCCCCGTCAGTCGCAAGCCGGCGGTCTCGTTGAGGCCGAGCGCGACGTTGGCGTTCTGCACGGCGTTGCCGGCAGCGCCCTTACCGAGGTTGTCGATCGCGCAAACGACGATCGCGCGCCCAGTCGCGCGATCGTCGTAGAGCGCGATCTCCGCAGCGTCCGTGTGCTGCACGCGCGACAGCTCGGGCGTGACGCCCTCGTCAAGAACGCGAACCACCGGCGAGCCCGCGTACGCCTCCTCGAGCAGCGTGCGTAGATCGCCGCGTGGGTGCACGTAGCACGTGACCAGCAGTCCGCGGCGCACGGGTAGCAGATGCGGGACGAAGCAGACCGGGAAGCCGAGCGCCTGTTCGATCTCGGGTGCGTGCTGATGCGCGCCGACGCGATATGGCGTCACGTTCTCGAGGACAAAGCCGGCGTGCGACGACGGCTTGAGCTCACGGCCGGCGCCCGACACTCCCGACTTCGCGTCGACGACGACGCTCGAGGCTTCGATCGCGCCGGCGAGCGGCGCGAGCGCAAGCAGCGCGGCCGTCGCGTAGCAACCCGGGTTCGCGATGAGCGGCGGCTCAGGTGGGAACAGCTCCGGCAGCCCGTAGCTCCAGGCGCCGGGGCGTGGATGCTCGAAGCCGTACCACTGCTGATACTGCAACGGGTCGCGAAGGCGGTGCGCGCCCGACAGGTCGATGACGACGCCGGCGTCCGGCGGCTCGAGGCCGGCCGCCGCCTCGTGGCTCAGGCAGACGAAGACGACGTCGGCGCCGGCGCTGAGCGCTTGGGCGTTCGTCACGAACGGCGGCAGGTCGCCGTTGAGGCGCGGGTCGAGGGTCGACGCGCGCTTGCCGGCGAGCGAGTCCGAGCCGAGCGCGATCGGCTCGAGCCCTGGGTGGGCTAGCGCGCGGTCGAGGGTCTCCTGTCCTGCATATCCGGCGCACCCGAGTATCGAAACAGTCGACATTCGTGCATAGTATGCCAACTAGACGCGGGTTATGCAATCAGTAGAGCTTCAGCTCCAACGCCGCGAGCGGCTCTCCTCCCGTGCTCTTGACGAGCCAGGTGTCCTGCATGTAGAGGCATTCCTGCCCGTCCGCGGCGATCGCGTGCGGGTGCATCGAGAAGACCATGTTCTCGGCGAGCTCGGTCTCGACGCCTTCGCCGATCTTCGGGAACTCGATCATCGTCATCCCGATCGAGTGTCCTGTGACGTGGCCGAGCTGGTAGCCCCGCTCGGTGAATCCCTTTGACACTGCGCGATGGACGTCGTGGGCGCTCGCTCCCGGCCGCAGCGCGGTCTTTGCGGCCTCGTAGTACTCACCGTACGCCTCGAGCATGCGCGACACCTCTGCCGAGGGCGAGCCGAGCGCGCGCGAGACCTCGACCCAGTGACCTCCGGGGCCGGCGATCTCGAGCGACGGAATGCAGAAGTCGCCGAGCGTCACATCGTCGCGAGCGAGCGCGAACTCGGCGCCGACGAGGACCATGTTCATCGTCAGCCGCCCGCAGCCGCGCTCGACGAACAACTCCTCGGCCGGCGCCATCACCTCCGCGGCGGTCTTTCCCGGTGCGTACGCGTCACGGAAGGCGAAGAAGCCGTCCGTGTTGATGCGCACGCTGTCGCGCACCGACTCGAGCTCCGCGTCCGACTTCACAGCGCGTGCGTGGTCGAACTCGACGTCCCACCGGACCAGGTCCGTCGACGCGTCCAGTGCGGCGAAGTCGCGGGTCGTCATCACGTAGTCGAGGCCGTAGACGCCAACGCGCTTGCCGTGCAGCCGGTCGGCGAGCCACTCGCCGGGGCCGTCGGCGAAGACCTGCTCTTCGATCCACGTGTCGCCGTGCTTGCCGACGTACCGCGCCTCGGACGGGAAGACGATGGTCGGGTCGCCCTCGAGGGGTAAGAGCACGTACGCGTAGCGATGCACGATCGTGAAGCCGCTCATGTACGTGACGGCGCCCTCGAAGCCGGTGTACTCGGAGCCGCAGACAACGGCGGCGTCGAGCCCGTCGCGCTCGAGCGCGGCGCGCACATTCGTGTAGCGGCGGCTCACCTCGTCCATGAAGCCTCCAACCCTCTCACGAGCGCCCATACCGATTGGTTGAGTGGCGTCGGTACTCCGTGCTCGCGGCCGAAGCGCACGATGCCGCCGTTCAGGTAGTCGACCTCCGTCGGGCGGCGCGCCTCGACGTCCTGCAGCATCGACGCCTTGTGGTCGTACGCGACGTCCTTGCGCGCCGCGTGGTCGATGAGCCGCTCGGGATCGTCGTCGAGCTCGATGTGCTGCGCGGCGGCGACGGCCTTGCCCTCGTCGACGAGCCCGGTCACGAGCGCGCGCAGGTCGGGTCGCTCGCAGACTCGGCCGTGTGTGAGTCGTGTCAGCGCGCCGAGCGGGTTCGTCGCCGCGTTGAAGATCACCTTGCGCCACTGCGGGCCGCGCGCGTCGGGCACGGCGGCGGCGGGCATCCCCGCTCGCGTGCACGCGTCGGCGAGACGTTCGACCTCCTCCTGCGGCGCGGGCTTTGGCTCGAATGGGCCGAACGTCGTGTCGCCTTTCACGTCCCACTGGACGTGACCCGGTGCGAGCATGCGGCCCGCCGGGAACGTGGTGCCGCGGATCACGCGCTCGACGTGTTGCGCGATCGCCTCCTCGTTGCCGATGCCGTTCTGCACCGACGCGACGCAGCCGCCCGTGAAGGCGTGCGCCGTTGCTTCGGCAGCCGCTGACGTGTGCATCGCCTTCGTCGCGACGATGCCGAAGTCGCACTGGGGAAGCTCGTCCGGTTCCGAGGTCGCGCGAACCATGCCGAGGACGTCGCCGGCGCCCGAGAGCCTGAGCCCGTGCGCGTTGATCGCGTCGACGTGTTCTCGCGCTAGATCGTGGGCCCAGACCTCGACGCCGTCGAGCTGTGCCAGATTCGCCGCGAACAGGGAGCCCACAGCCCCGCAGCCGACGACGCAGATCCTCACAAACGCGTCCCTTCCAACCATGTCCCAGGGACAGTCCCTGGGACAGCGACGTTCAGGACACGGCCGAGGGACTGTCCCTGGGACAGCGGCGTTTCGGCCACGGCCGTGCTAGATCTCACGAGTAGGCGCTTTCCCGGCCTCGCACCAGCGCGTAGATCGCCGCGTGCAGCGGCGTCTCGACGCCGTGGTTGCGCGCCTCGCGGACGAGGGCGCCGTTGATCAGCGCGGCCTCCGTCGGCCGACCGGCCTCGACGTCCTCGAGCATCGACGGGAAATGCGCGCTGCCTCGCCCGGTCGCAAGCACGTTCATTTCCCATGGATCGTCGTGCAGCTCGACGCCGACTACACGCGCAACGGCCTTTCCCTCGTCGATCAGTCCGTGCACCAGACGGCCGAGGTCCGCCGGCTCGCCCTCCTGCGCGAAGTGAAAGTCGTGCGGCAGCCCCGTCAGCGCGGCGACGCCGTTCACCGTCGCGTTGAAGATCAGCTTCGACCACTGCGCGGGCCGCAGGTCCGGCAACACCTCGACCTTCAGGCCGGAGCGCGCGATCAACTCTCCGACGCCCTCCGCGAGCTCCAAAGGGGCGCCAGCGTACGGGCCGAGCCACGTCTCGGTGTCGAGGATGTACTCGACGTGCGTGTCCGCGTGCTTCGTGCCGGAGATGAACGTCACCGCGGAGATGAGCGGCCACTCACCGTGACGACGAACGACCTCCTCTGCGCCGAGCCCGTTCAGCACTGTCATCACCGCAGCGTCCGGCCAATGGTCACGCAGCGAAGCAGCCGCGTCCTCGAGCCCGCCCGCCTTCGTCGCAACGACGACCAGCTGCGGAGCCTCGAGTTCCGCCGCCGACGTCGCAGCCGACACAGCCGACACGAACTCGGCCTTCCCGCTCACGCGCAGGCCGTGCTCGTTGAGCGCGCGCGCATGCTCGTCACGCCGGCAGAGCACGGAAACCTCAGCAATGCGACCGAGGTGCCCGGCAAACAGTGAGCCGATCACGCCCGCGCCGACGACGCAGACGCGCTCGATCATGCGGTGGCGAGCTTCCCCTGCAGATAGCCGAGGTACGGCTCCGGGTCGACCGGGCCGCCGACGACGCGTCGCAGCGTCTCGGCAGGCTCGTGCTTGCGCCCGTGCTGGTGCAGGTGCTCGCGAAGCCACTCGCGGATCGCGGAGAACTCTCCGCGCCCGATCTGCTCCTCGACATCGTCCACGTCCGCACGCAAGCGCTCCCAGATCTGCACGCTGTACACATTCCCGAGCGAGTACGTCGGGAAGTAGCCGAAGCCGCCGCGCGACCAATGGACGTCCTGCAGCACGCCGCGCGCATCATCCGGCACGTCGACGTGGAGGTACCGCTCCATCATCTCGTTCCACACCTGCGGCAGCTCGCGCAGGTCGAGGCCACCCATGATCTGCTGCTCGAGCTCAAAACGCAGGATGATGTGCAGGTTGTATGACGCCTCGTCGGCCTCGATGCGGATCAGCCCGGGTGAGACGTCGTTGATCGAGCGGAACCACGTTTCCTCGTCGACCGAGCCGAGCTCGCCGGGGAACGTCTCCTGCAGTCGCGGATAGAACCAGCTCCAGAAGGGTCGCGAACGGCCGACGAGGTTCTCCCAGAGCCGTGACTGCGACTCGTGCAGTCCCAGCGAGGCGCCGCGCGCGAGCAGCGTTCGCTCGAACGCGGGGTCGACGCCGTACTCGTACAGCCCGTGACCGCACTCGTGCATCGTCGCGAAGAGACCGTCGAGCGAATCCTCCGGCTCACGCGTCGTGATCCGGATGTCCGACGTCGCAAGCGACTGCGCGAACGGATGCGGAGCGGTGTCGAGACGCCACGCCGTGCTGTCGAAACCGAACCGGCGCACGATCTCGAGCGAGAGTTGACGCTGCTTGTTCGCCGGAAAGTGCCCAGTGACCGGAGACGTCGCTCCCGACTCGGCCGCTTCGATTAGCGGGATGAGCACCTCCTTCAGGCGGTCGAAGATCGAGCGCACCTCTGCGGTCTTCATGCCGCGCTCGTAGTCGTCGAGCAGCGTGTCGTACAGCTCGTCCGGCGGCGGGAAGCACTCGACGTACCGGTGCTTCAGCTCCACCAGCTGCTCGAGCCAGGGGCGGAACAGCTCGTAGTCGGACGTCTGGCGCGCCTCGACCCAGACGGCGAACGCGCGGGAGCCCGTTCGCGTGATCTCGGCCGACAGCTCAGGCGGAACGCGGATCGATTTCTCGTAGTCCTTCCTCGTGACGCGGATCAGGCTCGCCTCGAACGAGTCGGCGGCGAGGCTTTCCTCGTACGGGCGCAGCTCTTCGAGCAGCGCGCCGATGTCGTCGGCCGCGAAGAACTCGTGCGCGAGCTTGTCCATCGTGCCCAGCTGGTACGCGCGAACGTCGCCGCCGCGCGGCGGCATGATCGCCTGCTGGTCCCACGACAGCAGCGACCCGACCTTCACGAGATCGTGAATCTCGCCGAGCCTCGTCCTCAGCGTCTCGAAGGCCGGCGGCGCGCTCACTCCGCGGATCGTATTGATTTCTGTACGCCCAGCCGTTGGGCGAGGCTCGGCCGTAGCAGCTGCTTCGCGACGAGCGTGCCTGAGCCGGCGCCGAGGCCAGGCCCCGGGTGCGTGCTCGCGCCGATGTGCCAGAGGCCGTCGACAGAGGTGCGGTGTCCGGGCAGGCCGGGTCGCGGACGCCAGAGCAGGTTCTGGTCGAGCGCGCACGAGCCCGAATAGATGTCGCCGCCCGGCATGTTGGGGTTCGTGGCCGCGATGTCCGCAGGCGAGAGGACGACCCGCCTGAGGATCGACGATTCGAGGTTCGGCGCGTGGGCGGCAATGCGCGCCTGGATGCGGTCGGCGTAGCGCTCGCGCAACTCCTCCGTCCACGTTCCGTTCCCAGTGTCGAGCTCGCCGGCGGCGTCGCCTTTGGGCCGCGACGGCACCTCCTGCAGCTGAATCCAGAAAATCCAGCTCCCCTCGGGCGCGCGCGATGGGTCGACGGCCATCGGCTGGCCGACGACCACGGTCGCCTCGGCCGGAAGCAGGCCACGCTCGGCCTCGTTCACGGCGCGCGAGACGCCGTCGAGCCCCGGCGTCAGGTGCAGGATCGCGGTGCGCCCGAGACGTTCGTCGCCGCGCCAGTCAGGCGGCTCCGAGAGCGCGAAGTGGATCTGCATCTCGCCGCGGCCGAAGCGGAAGCGCCGCGCCTCGGCCACGACCCGTTCCCCCGCTCCAAGCAGCCCACCGTAGAGCTGCTGCGGCGTCACGTTCGCGAGGACGGCGCGCGCTGCCTCGATTTCCTCGCCGTCGGCAGTCCGCACGCCGGTGGCGCGACTGTCGGAGACGACGATGCGCTCGACCTCGCGTCCGATCTCGCACACTCCGCCGCTGTCGCCGACGATGCCTGCGAGCGCCTCGACGAGCTTGACGCCGCCGCCGCGCGGCACGGGCATCCCGCCGATCTCGATCGCGACGCCGATCACCTGCGCCATGAAGCCGGACGACGCAGCGTCCGGACCGAGCCCGGTGTGCAGCACCCACGGCGCGAACAGCCCGTGCGCGCGCTCGTCGTCGAACGTCTCGCCCGCCCAGTCGCGGCAGCTGACGAGGACGCTGCCCGTGAACTCGACGAGGCCGCGGAGGCCGAGGCTGCGCAGCGCCTTCCAAGCCAGCCGCGCGCCGTCGCGTGACCAGAGCTCGCTCGAGAGCACGCCAAACGCGAGCTCGGCGTTCGGCATGAACTCGCGGACGGTGCGCTCCCACGCAGGCCCGAGCGTTTCGACGTTTCGCTCGTGCGACGTCGTGAGAAAGACGCTCTCGCCGTCGGGAAAGAGCGTCGCCGTCGGGAGGTCCGTGTTCAGATACTCGAGCCCCCGCGCGGTCAGGTCGCCTTCGAGCTCCGCGTACGCAGCGGAGCCCGTGAACAGCGGATGCCAGCTGGCGAAGACCTCGTGCACGAAGCCGGGCTTCGTGATCTCCGCTGTCCTGATTGCACCGCCGAGCCAGTCGTTCCGCTCGAGCACGCAGACGCTCCATCCCGCCTTCGCAAGCAGCGCCCCTGCGACGAGCGAGTTGATCCCACTCCCGATCGCGACCGCGTCGTAGCGGCGGGTCAGCGCTGCTCCCAGGCCCGCTCGAGGCTCTGCTTTGCGCGACGTGCAAGCTGACCCGGCTCGACGTCCCACAGCGAGTCGGGAAATGCGTCGCCGAAGGAACCGTTGTCGGAGAAGAGCTCCACCTCGTACCACCCGTCGTAGCCGGCGCCTTCGAGCATGCGGAGCACCGCGCCAAGGTTGAGCACGCCGTCGCCGGGGAGCACGCGGTCGAAGTGGCTGCGCGTCGGCTCGCGCCGGTCTGCGACGTGCACGCCCACGATCTGTTCGACGTACGGCTCGATCGCGGCCGGATCGGAGACGTGCCACGTGTCGAGGATGATCGCGACGTCCTCGCCGTCGATCAGCTCGAGCGCGTCCGGAATCGTGTGCACGAACGAGAAGACAGCCGCCTGTGTCGGGTGGAACGGCTCGAGCGCGACGCGCACGCCGGCGGCCCGACCCGTAGCCGCGATCGTACGGATACCTTCGCGCACGACCGACCGCGCATCCTCGCAATCCCCGACAGGCCCCGTCATGAACAGCACGCACACGGGCTCGAGCTCGGCCAGGCGCGACACGCTCGCGCACAGCGCCTCGACGCGCTCCTCCGGCGAGTCCGGCCCGTCCATCAATGGCAGCGGCAGGATCGACGGCACAATAGGCACGCAAAACGTCGCCTGGAGCCCGCTCTCGCGCAACCGCTCCACCGCACACTTCCCCAGCTTGATCTCGCAGACGCCGATCCCCTCGACGCCGGCCGCCCGGTACGCCACGAGATCCTCGTCGAAGCTGGCGCCCAGCGTCGTGAACTCGCTGATCGAGACGCGCACGGGCCCAACGCTAAACCGACGACGTTGAACGCGCGTACTCACCGGGCGTAAGGTCCCCGGACCGGATCACCTTCTGGAGGAGGAACGATGAGGAAACCGAGGTATGGGATCGTCGCCGCGCTCGGAGTCGTGGCGGCTGCGGTCGGTCTCACGGTTGCGGCGGCGACCGCTTCCGGGCAGGGGTCAGCGAAAGCTCCGATCATCATCGGAGCTGCGGTCGACCTGACGAGCAGCATGAAGCCGTTCGATTCTCCCGCGCTCGCCGGCGCCCAGATCGAGGCGGCGAAGCTTGCCGCCAAGGGAGGGCCGAACTTCCAGATCAAGGTGTGCAACCACCAGCTGAAGAAGCAGAAGTCCTGTGCGGCCCAGCTGATCCAGGCCGGGGCGAAGATCGCGCTCGACACGTGCGACGTCGAGTACGGGGCTGCTGCGACGCAGGAGTTCCTGAACAAGGGCCTCCTTACGCTGGCACCGTGCACCACCACCGACCAGATGGGCCCGCAACGCTTCGGCGCGAAGGGCAAGCTCGCGTTCACCGTCGGCAGCACCGCGCAGGACGAAGGCTCGGCCGAGGCCGAGTACGCCTACTCGCGCGGGTGGCGAACCGCGATCGTGGTCAAGGACAACGCCCTCGTCTACTTCCGCAACGTCTCCGACGCGTTCGCGAAGCGGTTCCAGGAGCTCGGCGGGAAGATCGTCGACCGCGAAGCGTTCGCCTCCGGCGATAAGACGATCGGCAACGTCATCAGCAAGGTCGCGCCGAAGAAAGCCGACGTCATCTCCTTCGTGACTGCGTTCGGCGAGCTGCCGCAGTTCGTGGGCGGAATCCGCAGCGCCGGCAACAAGACCCCGATCATCAACTCGTGGGGCGGCGACGGGACGTACTGGAATCCGAAGAACCCGAAGGTGACCGACTACTACGTGAACAACTACGCGTCGTCGTTCGGCGACGACCCGAGCCCTGCGGTGAACAAGCTGCTGCAGGCGGTGCTTGCGGCCAAGAAGGTCCCGTACACCGCGAGCTTTGCTCTCGGTGCGGCGACGATCGACCTGCTCGCCGTGGCGCTGAAGCGCACCGGTGGCTCGACGGACGGGAAGAAGCTCGCTGCGGCGTTCGAGAAGTTCCGCAACGTGGCGACGATCTCGGGGCCGGTCACGTACTCGTCGACGCTGCACAGCGTCAAGGGACGCCCGTGGCGGATCATGAAGGTCCAGAACAACAAAGAGACGTTCCTGCGGATGTGGAAGACCCGGAAGGTGGTCAGCCTAAAGTAGACCGCGACTTGCAGGACACGCACTCCAGCACGACCAACGGGTGGCCCGGAGACGCTCTCCGGGCCACCGCCGTATCACGAGCGTTCGAGGGCGTCCACGCACTTCGCGGCGTCACGATCGAACTGCACCGCCACGAGGTCGTAGGCTTGATCGGGCCGAACGGCGCGGGCAAGACGACGCTCGTGAACGTGCTCAGCGGTTTCGACTTTCCCTCGCAAGGGTCGGTGGAGCTCGAGGAACGTGACATCACGTCGTGGAGCCCGCACCGCCGCGGCCGCGCCGGGCTCGCGCGCACGTTTCAGCACAGCCGGTCGTTCGCTGCGCTGTCGGTGCGCGAGAACGTCGAGGTGGCCGCGCTCGGCTCGGGCGCCCGGCCGCGCGAGGCGCGTGGGCGCGCGGCGCGCTTGCTCGAGCTGCTCGGACTCGAGCGCCGTCGCGACCAGCCGGCGGGCGGCCTGCCCCACGGCGACGAGCGGAAGCTCGGCGTCGCACGCGCGCTCGCGACGGAGCCGCGCTTCCTGCTCCTCGACGAGCCTGCCGCAGGGCTGCCAGAGGCGGAAGTGCCGGAGTTCGCGGCGGTCGTCCGTTCGGTGCGCGACGAGCACGCGGCAGGCGTGCTCCTGATCGACCACAACATGACGCTCGTGATGGACGTGTGCGACCGGATCCAGGTGCTCGACCAGGGCACGACGCTCGCAGAGGGAGCGCCCGCCGAGATCCGCGCCAACCTCGACGTGACGGCCGCGTACCTCGGCGAGGCCCCGGTGGCCGAGGAGTGACCGCGGCGCTCGAGCTCGACGAGCTGGAGATCCGCTACGGCGCGGTCGCAGCGGTCCGCCGCTTGAGCCTCGAGGTGGACCACGGGGAGATCGTCGGTCTCATCGGTCCGAACGGCGCCGGCAAGTCGACGACGCTCAACGCGATCATGGGCCTCGTCCCGGTTCACGGCGGCGAGATCCGCCTGGCCGGAGCGTCGATCCGTGGCCGCCGGACCGAGGCGCTCGTTCGCTCCGGCATCGCCCTCGTGCCCGAGGGACGCCGTATCTACGCGAACCTGACCGTCGCCGAGAATCTCCGGTTGGGG
>DASVFB010000205.1:0-4432 GCA_036380275.1 Gaiellaceae bacterium
AAGGCGGGAGGCAACCTCGCCCTGAAGCCGAACGTCGACTACGGCTGGACCGCGGTTCCGGGCTCCACCGGCGTCTACGACTGGCTGTCGGACAGCTTCACGCTGCCCAAGGGCGCACCGCACCGCGCAGCCGCCGTCAAGTGGCTGGGCTTCCTCGGCAGCAAGAAGGCGCAGGACACGTTCAATCCGGTCAAGGGCTCGATCCCTGCCCGGCAGGACGCGAACGCGAAGCTGTACGGGCCCTACCTCAAGTGGGCGCTCAAGCAGTGGAAGACGGACAAGCTCGCGGGCTCGCTCACGCACGGCGTCGTCGCGAGCAACGCGTGGAACACCGACGTCGACACCGCCCTGGGACTGTTCGTCCAGAACAAGGACGTGGCGAAGTTCCAGTCCGCACTCGTCGCCGCCGCGAAGAAGCGCGCGTAAGTAAGGCAGGCAAGTGAGGAACGTACGGAGGTGGGGACCAGGGTTACTCCTGGTCTCCCCCTCCATCGTGCTGATCGCGGTCTTCGTCTACGGCCTGATCGGCTGGAACGCCAAGATCTCCGTCAGTGACCGGCGGACGTCGGTACCGTCGTCGCACTGGGCCGGGCTGCAGGCGTACCGTGACCTCGGGTTCCCGTTCAGGCCCTTCGACGCAGATCAGGCGTGGTGCTGCGGCCAGTTCACGAACCTACGCCACATCTTGATCTTCACCCTGGCGTTCATCATCGGGACACTGTTGATCGGGCTCACGCTCGCGTTCCTGCTCGAGAAGGGCGTTCGCGGCGAGGGGTTCTTCCGCTCGGTGTACCTCTTCCCGATGGCTGTGTCGTTCATCGCGGCCGGCGTCGTGTGGCGCTGGCTGATGAACCCGGCGCCGGGCGACCGCTCGACCGGCCTCAACCTCGTGTTCGACAAGCTCGGGCTCGGGTTCCTGGGAAACCAGTGGTACCTCGACCCGAACTGGGGCATGGCGGCGATGGCGTTACCCGCGATGTGGGCGCTCTCCGGCTACATCATGGCGCTCTACCTGGCCGGCTTCCGAGGCGTGCCGGAAGAGTTGCGAGAGGCGGCGCGGATGGATGGAGCATCCGAGTTCCGCGTCTATCGCCACGTCGTCTTCCCGTACCTGCGGCCCGTGACGCTCTCCGCGCTGATCATCCTCGGGCACATCTCGCTCAAGGTCTTCGACCTCATCGTCGCAATCGGCGGCAAGCAGCTGATCACGCAGACGCCGGCGGTCTACATGTGGATCCTGATCTACGACGCCAGCGACTACGCGAAGGGAGCGGCAATCGCGACGTTGTTGCTGATCGGCATCTCCGTGCTGATCGTCCCCTACCTCATCTACACGGTGCGTTCGGAGCGAAACGCGTGACGAGCACCGCCGCCCCGATTCCGGTTACGCCGACCCGGCGCAAGCGCCGCCGCCCGCGCCGCAGCGACACGCGAGTCATCAAGTACGTGCTGCTCCTGGTGTTCATCCTGATCATCTTGATGCCGGTCTACATCCTCTTCGTGACGAGCTTCAAAGGCCTCGCGGAGACGGACCCCGGCCACGCGTGGAGCCTGCCTCACCACTGGAGCCTCTCGGGCTGGCGCGATGCGTGGACATCCCTTTCGCCCGCGCTCGGCAACAGCTTCAAGCTCGTGATCCCGGCGACGTTGATCTCGACCGTCCTGGGATCGCTCAACGGCTTCGTGCTCTCCAAGTGGCGCTTCCCGGG
Source organism: Gaiellaceae bacterium (assembly GCA_036380275.1). Classification (GTDB taxonomy): domain Bacteria; phylum Actinomycetota; class Thermoleophilia; order Gaiellales; family Gaiellaceae; genus DASVFB01. Next base: position 1,710 of record DASVFB010000205.1, read on the forward strand.
AGCCGACGTCGTCTTCACGTTCTTCCTGTTCGGGCTCTTCATCCCGTACCAGGCGGTGATGATCCCGCTGACGCAGCTCTTCGAGGACGTTCAGTTTCCCGACGGGATCCCGCGTCTCGTCTTCGCGCACGTCGTCTACGGCATCCCGATCACGACCTTGATCTTCCGCAACTACTACGCGACGATCCCGAACGAGTTGATGGAAGCAGCGCGGATGGACCGCGCGGGGATGCTCAGGACGTACTGGTCTGTCGTGCTGCCGGTCTCGGCGCCGGCGTTCGTCGTCGCAGCGATCTGGCAGTTCACGTCGATCTGGAACGATTTCCTCTTCGCCGTGTTCATCATCACCGACCCGTCCAAATGGCCTGTCACCGTCGCGCTGAACAACGTGGCCGGCTCGCTCGTCACGCCGTACAACACGCAGATGGCGGGGGCGCTACTCGCCTCGCTGCCGACGCTCGTCGTCTACATCCTGCTCGGCCGCTACTTCGTGCGCGGACTGCTCGCAGGATCCCTGAAGGGCTAGTGGGAAGCTGATGGCGGAGATCAAGCTCGACAAGCTGTCCAAGCGTTACCCGAACGGCTTCGAGGCCGTGAAGGAGCTTTCTCTGGACATTGGCGAGGCGGAGCTGCTCGTGCTCGTCGGCCCGTCCGGCTGCGGCAAGACGACCGCGCTGCGGATGATCGCCGGCCTCGAGGACATCACGTCCGGCGACCTCTACATCGGCGGCAAGCGCGTCAACGACGTGCTCGAGCGCGACCGCGACATCGCGATGGTCTTCCAGAGCTACGCGCTGTATCCGCACATGACCGTCGCGCAGAACATCGCGTTCAGCCTGCGCCTCGCGAAGGTGCCGAAGAACGAGATCCGCGAGCGCGTCGCGCACACGGCACGCCTGCTCGGGCTCGAGGCGCTGCTCGACCGACGTCCGAAGCAGCTGAGCGGCGGCCAGCGCCAGCGTGTCGCCATGGGCCGCGCGATCATCCGGCAGCCGCAGGTGTTCCTGATGGACGAGCCGCTGTCGAACCTCGATGCGCAGCTTCGGGTGCACATGCGCGGCGAAATCGAGTCGCTGCAGAAGCGACTCGGCGTTACGACCGTCTACGTGACGCACGACCAGGTGGAGGCGATGACGATGGGAGACCGCGTTGCTGTCCTCCGCGACGGCCTCCTGCAGCAGGTCGACACGCCGTCGAACGTCTACGACCGGCCGGCGAACCTCTTCGTCGGCGGCTTCATCGGCTCGCCGCCGATGAACCTCGCCGAGGTCACGCTCGAGCAGGCGAACGGAAACCTCGCCGTTCCCCTCGGCGAGACGAAGATCCCGCTTCGCGCGGGGAAGAGCGGCCTCGAGAAGTGGGCCGGGAAGAAGGTGGTCGTCGGCCTGCGTCCGGAGGACCTGCACGGGCCTCGCCCGGGTGCCCCGACCGACGGCAAGGTGACGCTCCCCGCCAAGGTCGACCGTGTCGAGGCACTCGGCGCGAATCTCCTGGTCTACTTCGGCGTCGACGCGCCGCTCGCACAGAGCGCAGGCGTCGCCGCAGCACTCGGAGCCCACATCGAGGAAGTGACGCATCTCGGGCGCTCGGGAAGCGAGTTCTGCGCAACGTTCGAGCCGCGCACCGGCGTTCGAGTCGGCGACAACGTCACGGTGAGCGTGGAGGTCGACCGTCTGCACTTCTTCGATCCCGAGACGGAAGACGCGCTCGCCCCCTGAACACGCGCTCGTTCTGGGCTCCCGGACGCGTGAACCTGATCGGCGAGTTCACCGATCTGACCGGCGGGCTCGTCCTTCCGGCAGCGCTCGACCTCGGCATCCGCGTGGACTGTGTCGCTTCGGAGCGGACGCTCCTCACCTCGGACGCGTTCCACGGCACGAGTGACGACGCCGGCTGGGGACGCTACGTCGCCGCCGTCGAGGCGGAGCTCTCCGACCTCGGGCGCGCGCCCGTCGGCATCGAGGGAGCGGTTCACTCGACCCTGCCGATCGGCGCTGGGCTGTCGTCGTCCGCCGCGCTCGAGGTTGCGGTCGCCGTCGCGCTGTGCGGAGTCGCCGACTTCGAGCTTCACCCGCTGGAGCTCGCGCGCGCGACGCAGCGAGCCGAGCGCCGAGCGGTCGGGGTTCCGTCGGGAATCATGGATCAGGCTGCGTCGGTGCTCGGCCGCGCGGGCCACGCGATCCTCATCGACACAGGAACGCTTGAGTTCGAATTCATCCCGTTGCCGCCGCAGCTCGCGCTCGTCATCGTCGACTCGGGCGTCTCGCGTCGGCTCGAGTCGTCCGCCTACGGCGAGCGCCGCCGCGAGCTCGAGGCGGGACACCCGGCGCGCGTTCGCCACGTCACGACGGAGAATCGGCGTGTGAGCGAAGTAGCGACGATCCTGCGCGAGCCCGGACGGCCGCGCCTCGACGAGCTCGGTGCGCTGTTCGCCGAGGGGCAAGAGAGCCTCCGGGAGGACTTCGAGGTGACGATCCCCGAGCTCGACCTGCTCGTCGCGCTCGCCGTCGAGGCAGGCGCCGTCGCGGCGCGCATGACCGGCGGCGGGTTCGGCGGCTCGATCGTCGCCCTCGTCGAGCGCGATCGCGCCGAGACTCTTGCGCAGCACGTCCTCGCCGAGTACCGCAACCACGCAGGCGACAAAGGCGCGGCGTTCGTCTGCGAAGCGTCTGACGGCGCGCGGGAGCTCACGTGACTCGCATCGGCGTCGCGATGCTCGGCTA
>DASVFB010000206.1:0-4351 GCA_036380275.1 Gaiellaceae bacterium
GCTGAAGGTCATGGACACGACCGCGCTGTCGCTATGCATGGACAACGACATCCCGATCCATGTGTTCGAACAGGTGCCGGGAAACATCCGCAGGGTCGTGTCGGGCGAGCGCGTCGGGACGATCATCTCGAAAGAAGGAGGGAGCTGAATGGCAACTGCGGAGGAGTTCATCGGGGGCGCGAGCAGCCGGATGGACAAGTCGGTCGAGCATGCGCGCAACGAGTTCAACACGGTGCGCACCGGCCGCGCGTCGAGCGGGTTGCTCGACAGGATCACAGTCGACTACTACGGCACGGCGACGCCTCTCAAGCAGCTCGCGACGATCAACGTCCCCGAGCCGCGGATGCTCACCATCCAGCCGTTCGACCCCAGCTCGATCAAGGCGATCGAAAAGGCGATCCAGGAGTCGGACCTCGGCCTCCAGCCTTCGAACGACGGCAAGCTTGTGCGGCTGCCTGTGCCGCAGCTGACGGAGGAGCGTAGGAAGGAACTCGTCAAGGTCGTCCGCCAGATGGCCGAAAAGCACCGCATCGCCGTGCGCGAGGTGCGCCGCGACGCGCTCAGGCATCTCCAGGAGCTCGTGCGCAACGGCGAGGTCGGCGACGACGATGAGCGCCGGGCCGAGCAGGAGGTGCAGAAGCTCACGGACGCGCACACGACGACGATCGACGAGCTTCTGAAGCATAAAGAAGCCGAGATCATGGAAGTGTGACCACGCAGCCCGAGACAGCAGCGTCGCCGCTGCATGCGCAGGACGACGTCGCGCGGTCGGTTGCGATCATCATGGACGGCAACGGCCGCTGGGCCGAAAGCCGCGGCCTCCCCGTGGCCGAGGGACATCGCGCTGGGACCAAGGCGCTGCGTCGCACCGTCGAGGCGGCGATCGACCTCGGCATCGAGTCGCTGACCGTCTACGCGTTCTCGACGGAAAACTGGACACGGCCGCCTGACGAGGTCGACGCGCTGATGGAGATCTTCCACGAGACGATCGACCGCGAGCTGCCCGATCTCTGCAAGCAGGGCGTGCGTACCCGGTTCATCGGGCGCCGAGATCGTGCGCCCGACGAACTGCGGCGCCGCATGGCCGGCCTCGAGGCCGAGACGGCGGCGAACAGCCGCCTCGAGCTTTGGATCGCGTTCGACTACGGCGGGCGCGCCGAGATCGTCGACGCTGCTCGGCGACTCGTCGAGGACGGCGTCGCGGCCGAGGCGGTCGACGAGGAGGCGCTCGGACGCAGGCTCTACGCGCCCGAGCTTCCCGATCCGGATCTGCTGATCCGCACTTCCGGCGAGCTCCGCGTGTCGAACTTCCTTCTCTGGCAACTGGCGTACGCGGAGCTCGTCTTCGTCGACACGCTCTGGCCCGACTTCGGCGACGAGGACCTCCGCACCGCACTCGATCAGTACGCGAGGCGCCGCCGCCGCTTCGGCGGTCGTTGAGAAGCTTCCTTTCGCGACTGCTGGTCGTCGCCGCGGGGGCGCCGATCGTGCTCGGCGCGATCTGGCTCGGCGGCTGGTGGCTCTTCGCGCTCGTGACCGTGGGGAGCCTCGTGGGGTTGCACGAGTTCTACGCCATGGCGCGAGGCTTGCGGCCGCTCGTGCTCGCCGGCTACACCGGTGCCGTGGCGGCGCTCGTCGGCGCGCAGCTCGGCGGAGTGGAGTGGATGCTCGGCGGCTTTCTTTCGACGCTCGTTCTCGCGTTTCTCCTCTACCTCGTCGCGACGACGCGCGCGCCTGCGACCGCGGCCGTGAGCGGCACTGTGCTCGGGACAGCGTGGATCGCCTTCGGCCTCGGCTTCCTGCTTCTGCTTCGCGACATCCCGGAGAACGGCAGGCTCGCCGCGTTCGCCGTCGTCATCGCCGTGTGGGTCGACGACACGGTGGCGTACCTCATCGGACGCGCTGTCGGCCGCCACAAGTTTTCGCCCGCCATCTCGCCCGCGAAGACCTGGGAGGGCTTCGTCGCGGGGACCGCGGCGGGCATCCTCACCGTGTTCTTCGCCCTGTACCACGAGAACTTCCTCACGATTCCCGAGTCGATCGTCCTCGGTGCGGTCGTCGCGATCAGCGCAGGGCTCGGCGACCTCTTCGAGTCGGCGTTCAAGCGCGACCTCCGCGTGAAGGACAGCGGCCGCGTGCTCGCCGGCCACGGCGGCGTCCTCGACCGTGTCGACGCCTTCCTCTTCGCGCTTCCTGCGGCGTACTTCACGATTGCAGCACTCACTTAAACTGAGTCGATGAGACGGCGCATCGCAGTCCTCGGCGCTACGGGCTCGATCGGGCGCCAGGCGCTCGAGGTGATCGAGGCGCATCCCGAGCTCGAGCTCGTCGCTGCGACGTCGGGCTCGACGCCGATCGACGGGCTGGCGCCGCTCACCCAGGTCGGCGGCGACGCGACCGATGTGCTCGAGCAAGCGGAGCCGGACGTCGTCCTCAATGCGATCGTCGGGTTCGCCGGCATCCACGCGACTCTCTGGGCGCTCGAACGGGGCGTGACGCTCGCGCTCGCGAACAAGGAAAGCCTTGTCGCCGCAGGCGCGCTGGCCCGTGACGCATGGACGCGCGGCGGCGGCCTGCTGCTCCCGGTCGACAGCGAGCACTCCGCGGCGTTCCAGCTCCTCGCGGGCATCTCCCGGGACCAGGTCCGCGGACTCGTCCTCACCGCGTCGGGCGGGCCGTTTCGCGGCCGCTCGCGAGGAGAGCTGGACGACGTGACGCCCGAGGACGCCCTCGCGCACCCAACATGGACGATGGGGCCCAAGATCACGGTCGACTCCGCGACGCTCGCGAACAAGGGCCTCGAGCTGCTCGAGGCGCACTTTCTGTTCGACCTCCCGTACGACCGGATCGATGTTGCGATCCACCCGACGTCGATCGTCCACGCGATCGTCCGGCTGCGCGACGGCGCTTCACTCGCGCACCTCGGGTACCCCGACATGCGCGTGCCGATCTCCTTCGCGCTCACCTACCCGGCGCGTGCCGAGACGCCGCTGGAACAGCTCGACTTCAGCTCCGGCCTGCGGCTCGAGTTCCACGCCCCCGACCTCGAAGCGTTTCCGCTGCTCGCGCTCGCGCGCGAGGCTGGAGAGCGAGGCGGAACGTATCCCTGCGCCTTCAATGCAGCGAACGAGGTCGCCGTGCAGGCTTTCCTCGAGGGGCGGATCCGCTTCCTCGACATCGATGTCGCCGTGGCCGACGTGCTCGCCCGAGTCGACGGCGCGTCCGCTCGTGACGTGGACGAGCTGGTCGAGGCAGACCGAAAAGCCCGCAACCTCGTAGCAGTGGCATGAGCTTCTTCGTCGCCGTTGCAGGATTGGCGTTCCTGATCCTCATCCACGAGGCCGGCCACTTCTACACTGCGCTCGCGGTCGGCATGCGGCCGCGCAAGTTCTACGTCGGCTTCCCGCCCGCACTCGTGCGCGTGCGGCGGCGCGGCATCGAGTACGGCATCGGCACGATCCCACTCGGCGGCTACGTGAAGATTCCGGGGATGCACAGGCCCGCAGCGCGGGACCTCGACTTTCGCCTCCAGCACGCAATGAGCCAGGCGCCGGAGCTCGTCAAGCCTCTCGAAGCGGTGAAGCGGCCGCTCGAGCGGGGCAACTACGACGAGGCGCGCGCTGCGCTGGACGAGCTCGAACAGGCGCTGCGCGAAGCCGGCCAACCGACGGACGTCCTGACCGACGTCCGCGACGCGCTTGCGCCCGACGCCTATTGGCGGCAGCGCACGTGGAAGAAGGTGCTCGTCATCTTCGCCGGTCCGGGAACGAACCTGCTCTTCGCGATCATCATCTTCGCCGTTCTCTTCATGTCGGGCGGCGGCAAGGCGACCACGACCGTCGACCAGGTGCTCTCGACTAGGCCGGCTGCGCACATGGGCCTTCGTCCCGGCGACAAGATCCTCGCAATCGACGGGAAGCAAGTGGCCGCACCGTCCGACATCACGCGCACCATCTCGGGCTCGCACGGGCACGCGGTGACGTTGCTCGTCCTGCGGGGCGGACGGACGCTGACGCTCGGGCCGACGCGGCCCAGGAGATCCAACGGCGTGTACCAGCTCGGCTTTCGGCTGCGGGGCAAGAGCCTCAGCCCGCCAGCGGCGCTTCAGGAATCGATACGTGTCACGGCTCTCGTGTCGCGGGACATCGTCTCGTCGCTCGGCCACCTCGTGCACAAGCAAGGCCGCGAGGACATCTCGAGCCCGGTCGGCATCGTGCAGGGATCGTCCGAAGCCGTCGACCAGGGAGCGGAGAGCTACCTGTGGGTGCTCGGGCTGATCAGCCTCTCGCTGGCGCTCTTGAATCTGCTGCCGCTGTTACCGCTCGACGGCGGCCACATCTTCTTCTCGCTG
>DASVFB010000207.1:0-5216 GCA_036380275.1 Gaiellaceae bacterium
ATGGCGCTCGGCGTCGTCCGCGCCGCGCAGGGCCGTGACGCGGAGGCTGAGCAGCTCCTCCGCGACGCCGTGAACGCGTTCGCGGCGAGCGGGTTGCGGTTCGCGGAGCTCCAGGCGCTCGACCACCTCGCGGCGTTCCTCCACGAGCGCGGCCGGAACGGCGAGGCTCACGCAGAGGAAGAGCGCGCGCTTGCGCTGGCGCCAGCCGCGGCGTCGGGCTAGGCGCCGAGCACGGCTTTGATCGTCTGACTCGACTCCTCGTCGGGTGACTCCGAGATGACGGTCGCAGGACGCTCGAACTGCGCGAGCGCATCCCGCAGCGGCTCCGCGCGCAGCGTCCCTTCGCCGTAGGAGAGGTGTTTCGTCTCGTTGCGGTTCGCGAACTGGATGTCGCTGAAGTGAATGTGGAACGGCGCACCCGGCTCGAGCACCGCATCGGCCTTTCCGAGCGCCTCTGCGAACGGTTCGACCGAGGTGAAGCCTCCGTCGGAGGTCGCGTGCATGTGCGCGAAGTCGAGGACTGGGCGGACCCAGCCGAGGCGCCGCGAGATCTCGACGACGTCGTCCGCGGTTCCGAGCTCGCGCACGCGTCCCATCACCTCGATGCCGAAAGGCACGCCGCGGTCCTTTTTCTCCAGCCGCGCGCGCAACTCGCCGAGCTGCTCGCAGACGGAGTCGATCGCCGCCTCGCGCGTGCGCCCGAGCAGGTAGCCGGGGTGGAAGACGACGACCTCGGCGCCGGCGGCTTTCGCGATGCCGGCTGAGTGGTCGAGCATGCCGACGGCCATGTTCAGCTTCTTGCCGCGCTCCGCGTGGCCCATGAAGCCGGCGATCGGCGCGTGCACCGAGAGGACGATTCCCGCGCCGCGGCATAGCTCGCCGAAGCGCGCCGCGAAGTCGTAGTCCATCCAGAAGCGGCCCTCGAAGTCGATCTCGCACGCCGAGTAGCCGCGCTCGACCAGCGCCTCGACCGCCGCCTCCGGAGAATCCTGGGACGGGACGCGCGCCGGGCCGAAATGAACCTCTGCCACACGCGAACTATGACGTCCGACGCCTTTTCTACATTGCGAATCGCCATGAGCAAACACCCGAGCCGCATCGACCTTCTCGAGCTCGACATCGATCTCCGTCTCGCCGAACTCTGGCGCGAAGCGGCGGACATCTCCGAGTGGAACCTCGAGGTCGTCGCCGCGTTCATGCGCGCGGCTTACGGCAAGGGCTACTGCGACGCGCTCACCGAAGATTCGCCGGGCTCGCTCTGCCTCGACCACGGGTACCGCGTCCCGGAGCCGCGCCGGCAGCCCGTCACGGACTAGCAGCGCGTCCGAGGCTCGCGCGAGCCTCACGTTCGACCGACTCGAGGCCCTCGTGGCGCGCGAACTCGAGCAGTGCAGTTCCGAGGAACACAGCGACGACGCGTGCGCGCAGCAACGTCGCGTCGTCGACGTCGCCGTACTCGGCGAAGAACGCCGGGCGCGAAGCCGGCGGCAGCGCGCTCCACACGAGTTGCAGGTCGAGCGCGCGGTCGCCGCGGCAGAGGTCGATCCAGTCGATGACTCCGCTCATCTGGCCGTCGTCGACGAGCACGTGGCGGAAGTGCAGGTCCCCGTGGCAGACGACGCGCGGCTCGGGCGGCGGCAGCGACCGCGCCTCGTCGAGAACTGCGTGCACGTGCGGCGGCGCGGGCCAGAGCTCTTCGAGGGCAGCGAGCTTGTCGACGATCATCGGAACGCGCAGCTCCATGTCCGCGCGCTTCGTCCAGTTCTCGGGCAGGCGCTCGCCGAGCGCGGCCATCACTTCGGCGCCGTGCAGCGTCCTGAGAAAGCGCGCCAGCTCGACGGCGAGCGTCTCTAGGGAGTTCGCCGGCGCGTCGCAGAGCTCGACCCCGGGCAGGAACCGCGCGCCGAAGTAGGGCCACGGAAAGGCGTCGGACGGAGCCCCAATGTGCTCCGGTACCGGGATCGGAATCGGCAGCAGCGGCGCGAGCTCGGGGAGCAGCTCGATCTCGAGCCGGAAGCCGGGCAGCACGACCTCGCGCCGCGGAAATCGGAACACCCACTCGTCGCCCACGACGAAGACCGTGTTGTCCCATCCCGCGCCAAGTAGCCGAACCGGCAGAGCCGCGAGCTCGGGAAACCGCTCCGCGACGAGCCGCTGCGCCAGTGCGGAATCCACGGCGATCTCGGGATCCCACTGGGGCACGAGACGCAGACTACGTCTCTAGACTTCAGGCGTGGCTCGCCGCGGAAATCCCGCGCGGCTCGTGATTGCGCTTTCGATCGCGGGCGTCCTTGCGATCTTCCTGCTCTACACGTCGATCGCCGGCGGCGGGACGCCGACGCTCAAGCCGAGCCAGCTCGCCGGGCACCAGGACCGCGTCTCACTCGTCGGGAAGGTCACGGGGCAACCGACCGGCGACGGTCACGACACGGCGCTTCGCTTCCACCTGCGCGACCGCGACGGCACCGCGGCCGTGCCTGTCGTGTACCGAGGCTCGGTCCCCGACCTGTTCAAGCCGGGTCGCGAAGTCGTCGTGCAGGGCAAGCTCGTCAACGGGATGTTCGTCGCCGCGCCGGGCACGCTCGTCACGAAGTGCCCGTCGAAGTACGCGCCCGCCAAGAGCTCCAACACCTAGCGCATGGCCGACCTCGGCCGCGCCGCGCTGTTCGTCTCGCTCGGGCTCGCCGTCTACGCGACCGTAGTCGGTGCGTGGGCTGCGCGCACGCACAAGCGGCGGCTTTCCGACTCGGCCGGCAACGCCCTGCTGGCCGCGCTCGGGTCGACCGCGGTCGCGGCGGCCGTGTTGCTCTCGGCGCTGCTCAGGCACGACTTTTCGTTCGCCTACGTCGCACAGCACACGTCGACGGAGCTGCCGACCGGCTACTCCATCTCCGCGTTCTGGGGAGGACAGGAAGGCTCGCTGCTGCTCTGGCTGCTGGTGCTGACGGCTTACGCCTCGGCCGCCGTCCTGATCAACCGCCGCCGCGCTCCCGACCTCGTCGCGTGGAGCGTCCCTGTGCTCGGCGCGGTCGCCGTCTTCTTCGCGTTCATGCTCGTCGCGGTCTCGAGCCCGTTCGAAACGCAGACGGCGCCTATCGAGGGCGCCGGTTTGAACCCGAGCCTGCAGAACCCGTACATGCTCGCGCACCCGCCGCTGCTTTATCTCGGCTACGTCGGCCTTACCGTGCCGTTCGCGTTCGGCATGGGCGCGCTGCTTGCCGGCCGCACGGACGAGCGCTGGATCGTCGCGACCCGCCGCTGGACGCTCGTCGCGTGGACGGCGCTCGGTGTAGGGCAGCTGCTCGGCGCGCACTGGGCGTACGTGGAGGTCGGCTGGGGAGGCTACTACGCGTGGGATCCCGTCGAAAACGCGGCGCTGATGCCGTGGCTCGCGGCGACGGCGTTTCTCCATTCGGTGATGATCCAGGAGAAGCGCGGGATGCTGAAGGTGTGGAACGTGCTGCTCGTGATCCTCGCGTTCTGCCTCTCGCTCTTCGGCACGTTCCTCACCCGCTCTGGCGTTGTCAACTCGATCCACTCGTTCACCGAGAGCCCGCTCGGGCCGTGGTTCCTCGGGTTCATCTGCGTCGTCACGGCTGGGTCTCTCGCACTCGTGTTCTGGCGATTGCCGCTGCTGCGCACGAAGACGCGGCTCGAGTCGCTCGTCTCGCGCGAGGCCGCGTTCCTCTACAACAACCTGCTGCTCGTCGCGCTGTGCCTGACGATCCTCTGGGGTGTCGCGTTCCCGATGCTGTCGGAGCTCGTGCGCGGCGAGACGCGGACGGTCGGGCGGCCGTACTACGACTTCTTCCTTCGCACGTTCGGGTTGCCGCTGCTGCTCTTGATGGGGATCGGGCCGCTGATCGCCTGGCGCCGCGCGTCGCTTCGCTCGCTCGGGCGGATGTTCGTGTGGCCCGCCGGCATCGCGGTCGCGGTCGGCGTCGTGCTGCTGGCTCTCGGCGCGGGCTCGTCCACGCCCGGCCTCGTCGCATACACGTTCTCCGCCTTTGTGCTGGCGACGATCGTGCTCGAGTTCGTGCGCGGTACGCGCGCAGTTGGATCGTTCACGCAGCTCGTCGGGCGGAACCGCCGCCGGTACGGGGGATACATCGTGCACGCCTCGGTCGTCCTGCTGGCGCTCGGCGTCGCAGGCTCGGGAGCGTACGGCTCGACGGCCGAGCGGAAGCTCTCGCCCGGGCAGTCGCTGAGCGTCGCGGGGTACACGCTCACGTACCGGTCGCTCTCGCAGCAGCGCGGCGCGAACCACATCGCGCTGCGTGCTGCGGTCGACGTCTCGCGCGGCGACAAGCTCGTCGCTCGCGTCCAGCCTGGCAAGAACCGCTACTTCGCCGAGCAGCAGGTGTCGAACGAGATGGCGATCCACACGGACTGGCTGCGGGCGGAGGACGTGGACGTGATCGCCGACCAGATCAACCCGGGAGGCGCGATCTACTTCAAGGTGCTCGTCAAGCCGCTCGTGAACCTTATCTGGGTTGCCGGGCTTGTCTTCCTCGCCGGTGCGCTCGTCGCGCTCTGGCCCGACGCGCGCGAGCAGCGCCGCCTGGCGGCGCGCTACGCGCTGGCCGAGGCGTGACGGTCGCGCTCGTCCTCGCGGCGCTGGTGGCAACCGCTGCCGTGCTGCTCGTCGCCGTCCCGTTTCTCCGCGAGCCGGCGCCGAACGAGGACACGCTGCCGGAGCCGAAAGACTCTGGGAAGCGGGCGCTCGCGCACGCCGAGGAGCGCGACCGAGCGCTGTCCGCGCTGAAGGAGCTCGAGTTCGACCATCGCACGGGCAAGCTCTCCGACGCCGACTACCGGGAGCTCGTCGGCGCCTACCGGCGCCGGGCCGCCGCGGCGCTCCAGGGCATCGAGCCGGCGAAATGACCGCTGACGACCAGAACGACACGCAGGTAAGAAACGTGCCTCCGCACGAGACGACTCCGTCGCCCGTTGACGTCTCGGTAGCCATGCCGCGCTACTTCGGGGTGACGCCGCCGACGCTGCTCTTCGGAGTGGCGACAGCGACGCTCGCGGTTGCGATCGTGCTAGCGATCCTCGCGCACTGGGTTGCCGCGATCGTGCTCGCGGCTGCCGTGCTGCTGGAGATCGTGCTCTCCCTCGGCGTCGCGAGTCGCAAGCCCGACACCGCGGTCGCAAGCGCCTCGGCCCGAACGTACCAGCGCGCGCGCGAGCGGGCCGCCTGGCTGGTGCAGGCC
>DASVFB010000208.1:0-7432 GCA_036380275.1 Gaiellaceae bacterium
GGCGACGACACCAATGTGAAGGTCCTGGGTGCTGGGATCCTCGCGGCGTACGAGGGGATCAGCGTCGAGGACTTCGAAGCGCAGTCCGACCAGTTCCTCCGCACCGCGCAACATCCGACCCTCGGGCGCGGCTACCTGCAGTGCGCATACAAACCGATGATCGATCTGCTCGAGTACCTCGCGGAGAACGGATTCACGAACTACATCGTCTCGGGCGGCGGGCGTGACTTCATGCGACCGATCAGCGACGACGTGTACGGCATCCCGCGCGAGCGGGTGATCGGCAGCGCTGCTGTCCTTGCATACGAGAGCAACGAGCGCGGCGGCACGATCACGCACAAGGCGGAGGCCGAGTATCTCGATGACGGGCCGCAGAAGCCGATCAGGATCTGGAGCCGCATGGGCCGCCGGCCGCTCGTCGCCGGAGGCAACTCGAACGGCGACGTGCAGATGCTCGAGTTCACGAAGCACGACGACAAGCCGACACTGCGCTTGCTCGTGCTCCACGACGATGCCGAGCGCGAGTTCGACTACGCCTCCGGTGCCGAGGCTGCGCTCGCGCGAGCGGCCGCGGACAACTGGACGGTCGTCAGCATCAAGAACGACTGGGCCACGGTTTTCTGATCGCGCGCCGGCCGCGAGTGACCGTCCCCAAGATGCACAGCGACGAGCTCGACATCGACGCGTCCCTGGTGCGCCGGCTGGTCGCCTCGCAGTTCCCGCACTGGGCCAAGCTGCCACTCGAGCGGATCGAGCCAACCGGGACCGACAACGCGATCTATCGGCTCGGCGACGACATCGTGGTGCGGCTCCCCCGTGTCGCACGAACCGTCGCGACGCTGGAGAAGGAACGGGCGTGGTTGCCGCGACTCGCTCCGCATTTGCCTCTTGCCGTCCCTATCCCACTCGCGGAAGGAAAGCCGGCCGAGGGCTACCCATGGGTCTGGTCGGTGTACCGGTGGCTCGAAGGCGCCGACGCGACGGTCGAGCCCATCGCCGATCTCGGTCGCGCGGCGACCGACTTGGCGCGCTTCATCACCGCGCTGCAGTCGATCGACGCCACCGGCGGGCCTCCTCCGGGAGCGCACAATTTCTTCCGCGGCGAGGCGCTCGTCGCGCGGGACGCCGCAGTCCGCGCGTCGATCGCCGCTCTGCGCAGCGAGATCGACGTCGACGCCGTCACTTCAGCTTGGGAAGCGGCCCTCCGCACGCCGGAGTGGCAGCGACCGCCTGTGTGGATTCACGGAGACCTGGATGCGCGAAATGTGCTCGTCGAAGACGGACGGCTCAGCGCCGTCATCGACTGGGGTTCTCTCGGCGTCGGCGACCCCGCGTGCGACGTGATGGTCGCGTGGAAGCTTCTGTCCGCGGACACACGCGGCATGTTCCGGGAAGCGCTGTCAGTCGACGACGCATCGTGGACGCGCGGCCGCGGCTGGGCGCTCTCCCAGGCGCTGAACGCGCTTTCGTACTACACGCTCGCGACGAATGCCGTGCTCGTGCGCGAGGCTCGTCGGTGGCTGACCGAAGTCCTCGCCGATGACGCGACGGCGACTCGCTGACCGATTACGCTTGCGTCGCGATGCCTGGACGGCGCTACGAACAGTAGGCACCAAGTTGTCGTCGTGGGCGGTGGCTTCGGCGGGCTGCAAGCCGTGCTCCGGCTGCGCGACGCGCCGGTCGACGTCACGCTGATCGACCGTCGAAACTTCCACCTCTTCCAGCCGCTCGTATACCAGGTCGCGACGGGCGCGCTCTCGGCGAGCGAGATCGCGTCGCCGCTGCGCGCCATCTTCAAGGGGGACGAGAACGTCCGCGTCCTGCTCGGCGAAGTCACCGGGTTCGACCTCGCCGCGCGGCAAGTGATCGTCGACGGCCTCCCGAGCGGCGGCGAGGCGCGCAAGATCCCGTACGACAGTCTCGTAGTCGCCGGCGGCTCGAGTTATTCGTACTTCGGGCACGAGGACTGGCGGCGCTTCGCACCCGAGGTCAAGTCGCTCGAGAGCGCCATCGACGTGCGGCGGCGCATCCTCTCTGCGTTCGAGGGGGCCGAGGTCGAGCAGGATCCCTCGCGCCGAGACGCCTGGCTCACGTTTGCCGTCGTCGGCGCAGGCCCGACCGGCGTCGAACTGGCGGGGCAGATCGCCGAGATCGCGCGCGATACGCTGCGCGGCGACTTTCGCGCGATCGACACGCGCGCCGCGCACATTCTGCTCATCGAGCGAGACGACCGCGTGTTGCCGCTGTTTCCGCCGCGGCTGTCGGCTCGGGCGGCGCGCGCGCTCGAAGACCTCGGCGTGACGCTGCTCGTAGAGAGAACCGTCGTCGACATCGACGGCGAATCGGTCTCGATCGCCGACGCCGCGGGGGAGACAGAGCGGCTCCCGGCACGCACGGTCGTCTGGGCCGCCGGCGTCGTCGCATCCGAGATCGCTTCCACACTCGCAGCTCAAAGCGGCGCGGCGCTCGACCGAGCCGGGCGCGTCGCGGTCGGACCGGACCTGACATTGCCCGGCCACCCGGAGGTGATCGCGCTCGGCGACATGGTGCAGGTGCACGACGCGGAAGGAGGGCCGGTGCAGCTGCCCGGCCTCGCACCGGTCGCCATGCAACAGGGACGCTACGCGGCCCGGGCGATCGGGATGCGCTTGCGCGGCGAGGAGCCGCGTGCCTTCCGCTACCGCGACAAGGGAAACTTGGCGACGATCGGGCGCGCGAAGGCGGTCGCCGACATCAAGGGCCTCCAGCTGAGCGGCTTCATCGCGTGGCTCACCTGGCTGTTCGTCCACCTCTTCTATCTCATCGGCCTGCAGAACCGCATCCTCGTATTCATCCGCTGGACGTTCAGCTTCGTCACGCGCGGTCGTGGCGCACGCATCATCGCGTGGCCGCCAGAATCCCGCTGAACGATGGCGAAGACGCTGACGATCGTCGGATTGGGCGGCTCTCTGGCGAAAGTCTCGACGAGCCAGGCAGCGTTGCAAGTCGCGCTCGAAGGCGCAGCGGTCGCAGGAGCGGAGATCGAGCTGCTCGACGTGCGCGAGCTCGATCTGCCGATGTACAACCCCGACCACGACGAGCCGACCGAGGCTGCCGCGAGGCTGATCGAGTCGTCGTACGCCGCTGACGGGATGCTCTGGAGCAGCCCGCTGTACCAGGGGACCATCTCCGGCGCGTTCAAGAACGCACTTGACTGGCTGCACCTTCTCGGCGGGCGCGATCCTGCGTATCTCCACGACACCGTGGTCGGGTTGATCAGCGCCGCCGGTGGAACGCAGGGCTTGCAGGCGGTGAACACGATGGAGTTCTCGATCCGAGCGCTGCGCGCGTGGGCCGTGCCGTACGTCGTGCCGGTTCCGTCTGCCGCGCGTGTGTTCGATCAAGACGGCACCGTCAGCGACCCGGGAGTCGAGCTGCAGCTCCGGACGCTCGGCAGCGAAGTCGTCCGCGTCGCCGAGCTGTTCACGACGCGCGATTCGCCTGAGCACGAAGCCGAATGCGATCGCGCTGCCGAACGCGTCGCGTCAGCCGCCGTGTGAGACCATGACGACGTCGATGACGACCACAATCGAGCGGCAAACGCGCCTCGATGCCGGCGCTGCGCAGCGGTTCGCGGCGATCTACGAGCAGAGCTTTCCGCCGTCGGAGCGCGACGACACGGCGGACCTGCTCGCGAGCATCGCGGCCGGGGAGCGGCTCTGCTACGTGGCCGCGCGCGACGGAGTGCTGGTCGGGCTCGCGGTCGTATTCGGTCTCGACGACCTCTCTGTCGCCCTGCTCGAGTACATGGCCGTTGCGCCGCAGGAGCGCAACGCCGGCGTCGGCGGCGCGCTCGTCACGCATCTGCGAACGAATCTCGGCTCCGACTTGGGGGCGCTCGGCATGGTGCTCGAGGTCGAGCCGCCCGCGGAGGCCGAGGGCGAGGACAGGGCGCTTCGCGAGCGCCGGGTCGGCTTCTACATGCGACACGGCGCGTCCACGGTCGAATGCGCGCCGTGCTACCGAACGCCGAACTTCGAACGGGAGGACGAGACGGTGCCGTTCACATTGCTCTGGGTTCCGCTCTCCGACGAGGCGCCCGCCGAGCTCGTCGGCAGCCATCTGCGCCGGTGTGTCG
This sequence comes from Gaiellaceae bacterium, assembly GCA_036380275.1. Taxonomy (GTDB): domain Bacteria; phylum Actinomycetota; class Thermoleophilia; order Gaiellales; family Gaiellaceae; genus DASVFB01. Next base: position 4,118 of record DASVFB010000208.1, read on the forward strand.
AGGAGATCCTGACCGAGAGCTACGGCCTGAGCGTCGACGATCCGCTCGTCCGGGAGGTCGTCGATGACCTTGCTTGCTAGCGAGTTCACAAACTGGTGCGCTATCGCCATTCCCGATCACTCCGGTGTTACGTACGCGGCAGTGATCCCGCCGTCCACGACGAACGTCGCGCCGTTCACGTACGACGATTCGTCGCTCGCGAGGAAGAGCGCCGCGTTCACGATCTCCCTCGGCTTCGCGAGGCGTCCCATCGGCAGGTGAATCCGCCGGCGCTCGAAGGCTGCGGGATCGTCCCCGAAGATCCGAAGCAGCAACGGCGTCTCGACCGGCCCCGGACAAAGCGCGTTCACGCGAACGCCTTGCCGCGCGAACTGTACGGCGAGCTCGCGGCTGAGGGAAAGCACGGCTCCTTTCGACGCCGTGTAGGAGATCTGCGACGTGGCGGCGCCTACCAGGGCTACGAACGACGCGACGTTGATCACCGAGCCACCGCCTCGTTCGAGCAGGTGAGGGATCCCGTGCTTGCAGCAGAGGAAGACTCCGCGCGTGTTCACGGCCTGCACGCGTTCCCAGGAGTCGAGCTCGGTGTCGAGGATCGATCCGTCGTCGGCGGGCGAGATGCCGGCGTTGTTGTAGAGCACGTCGATGCCGCCGTACCGCCCGGCAGTCTCCGCGTACATCGCCTGCACGCTGCTCTCGTCCGCCACGTCTACCTGGACGGCGAACGCCTCCCCGGCCGTAGCGGCAACACGCTCGGCGGCTTCGCCGTCGATGTCGGCGGCGCAGACCCTTGCGCCCTCGGAACAGAAGAGCAGGACCGCATCACGGCCCATGCCTCCCGCCGCACCGGTGATCACGCAGACCTTGCCGTCGAGTCGCTTGCTCATGTCGCCACGAACACGTTCTTGATCTCGGAGTAGCCGTCGAGTGCGTGCATCCCGAGCTCTCGCCCGAAGCCGGACTGCTTGAACCCGCCGAACGGCGTCTGCACGCGGACCGACGTGTTCGCGTTGAGCGACAGGACGCCGGCGTCGATCGCGCGCGCGACGCGCAGCGCGCGCGCGCCGCTCTCGGTCCAGATCGATCCCGAGAGTCCGTACGGCGTGTCGTTGGCGAGGCGGACCGCTTCGGCTTCGTCCGCGAACGGGATCACTGCCGCAACGGGGCCGAATACCTCCTCGCGTGCGACGCGATCCTCGTTCGACGCTTCGACCAGCGTGCACGGGAACCAGAACCCGGTCCCGTCGGGCGCGTCGCCGCGGAAGAGCGGCTCCCCGTCGACGAACGACGCGACTGTCTCGCGCTGCTGTGAAGAGATGAGCGGTCCCATCTCCGTCGACTCGTTCTCCGGATCGCCGACCTTCACGTTGCGCGTCGCGTCGACCAGCAATTCGAGAAAGCGGTCGTACGCCGCACGCTCGACGAGGATGCGCGAGCGCGCGCAACAGTCCTGCCCGGCGTTGCCGAACACGGCGTAGGGCGCAGCCGCGGCCGCCGCTTCGAGATCGGCGTCCGCGAAGATCACGTTCGCGGACTTGCCGCCGAGCTCGAGCGTGACGCGCTTGATCGTCGCGGACGCTCCCGCCATCACCGAGCGCCCGACCTCGGTCGAGCCGGTGAAGCCGATCTTCGCCACGTCCGGATGTTCGACGAGCCGGCTACCGACTATCGAGCCCTTGCCGGCGACGACGTTGACCACTCCCTCCGGGATGCCCGCCTCGAGTACGAGCTCGGCGAGCCGTAGCGCCGAGAGCGGCGTCAGCTCCGCGGGCTTCAGCACCACGGTGTTGCCGCAGGCGAGCGCGGGGCCGAGCTTCCAACTCGAGATGTTCAGCGGGAAGTTCCACGGGACGATCAATCCGACCACGCCGAGCGGCTCGCGGAAGGTCATGTCCACGCCGCCGGCAACCGGGATCGTCTCGCCGTGGTGCTTGTCGACCGCGCCCGCGTAGAAGTGGAAGACGTCGGCGACCATGCCGACCTCGCCGCGCGAATCGGAGATGGGCTTGCCGACGTTGCGCGTCTCGATCCGCGCGAGCTCCTCGCCGTTGTCCTCGATGAGCGCCGCCAGCCGGCGCAACAGGCGTGCGCGATCGGCAGGGGTTACAGCGCGCCACGCCGGGAACGCCGCCTTCGCGAGCGCGACTGCGGCGTCGGCCTCCTCGACGCCCGCCTGCTCGAGCTCGGCGATCGGCTCCTCGGTGGCCGGGTTAACGACTTGCACGGTACGCCTCGGCCTGTCGCACGAGCTCCTCGAAGAGTCGGGTGTCGTCGCCTGCTTCGGGATGCCAGAGGACGCCTACCGCGAACCGGCGCGATGGGTCTTCGACGGCCTCGAGAGTTCCGTCGTCCGCCCATCCCACCTCGGTGAGGCCCTCGCCGAGCCGACCGAAACCCTGGTGGTGGTGCGACTTGACCGGCGTGCGATCGCCGAGGATCGCGCCGATTCGGCTGTCGCCCCCGAGGCGAACATCGTGGTCGGCGAACGTCCCGGGCGTGTGCTTGTGCTTCTCGTCGCCGACGACGTCGGGCAGGTGCTGAACGAGATCCCCGCCGAGCGCGACGTTGAGCACCTGGCTGCCGCGGCAGACGGCGAGCACCGGCATATCGCGCTCGAGCGCCGCTTCGAGCAACGCCAGTTCCGCCCGGTCGCGCTCCGTCACGATGCCGGTCGTCTGGGGGTGTGCCTCCTGGCCGTAAAGCTCGGGATCGAGATCGGAGCCGCCGGAGAAGATAATCCCGTCCAGCGCATCGAGCGTCTCGTCGACTCCGTGGGCCAGCGGCGGAACGAGCAAGGGGGTGCCCCCGGTTTGCTCGATCATGCGAACGTATTCGGTGGGGAGCAGCGCGGCCTCGGTCTCCCAGACGCCCCACCTGGCTGGCGTGACGTAGGTCGTGACGCCGACGAGGGGCCTAGCCACGCTCGAACAACCGCTCGCGCTCGTAACCGGTGACGACCTGGTCGAAGAGGCGCTGCTCGACGCGCCCGTAGTTCAGATAGTGGTCGACGACCTCGTCGCCGAACGCCGCGCGCGCGACGCTGCCGTGCTCGAGTGCGGCGATCGCGTCGCGCAGCGTCGACGGGAAGCGTTTCGCGTCGGACTCGTATGCGTTGCCCTCGAGTGGCGGCGGCGCTTCGAGCCCTTGCTCGATTCCGTGCAACCCGGCCGCGATCATCGCTGCGAAAGCGAGGTACGGGTTCACGTCGCCGCCCGGGATGCGCGTCTCGACGCGCTTCGCCGCGCCCTGGCCCACGATGCGGAAGCCGCACGTTCTGTTGTCGAGCCCCCAGGCAAGCGTGGTCGGCGCCCAGCT
>DASVFB010000209.1:0-9046 GCA_036380275.1 Gaiellaceae bacterium
TATCGACTCGCAGTCGATCCAGACGTTCTTCAACACCGGCGGCCGCGGTCAGGGCGTCTTCGGCCTGCTGAACACGTTCTCAGGGTCGGCGCTGTCGCGTTTCTCGATCTTCGCGCTCGGGATCATGCCGTACATCACGGCCTCGATCATCCTGCAGCTCATGACGGTCGTCGTGCCCTCGCTCGAGCAACTGCAGAAAGAGGGCGAAGCCGGCTTCGCGAAGATCAACCAGTACACGCGTTACCTGACGGTCGCGCTAGCCGCAGCGCAGTCGCTCGGTTACGCCTTCCTGTTCAAGAAGGAAGGCGTGCTGCAGGCGAACGCCGGGCGGCTCGTGCTGATCGTGCTCACGCTGACGGCAGGAACGGCGCTCCTGATGTGGATGGGCGAGCTGATCACGAAGCGCGGCATAGGCAACGGCATCTCGCTGCTTATCTTCGCGTCGATCCTCTCGACGATTCCGGCAGGGATCACCGCGTGGATCAACGGCGGCGCGACCGAGAAGCTCTTCCTGCCTGTGATCGCATTGGCAGTCATCGTTGCCGTGGTCTTCATCCAGGAGGGTCAGCGCCGGATCCCGATTCAGTACGCCAAGCGGATGGTCGGCCGCAAGATGACCGCGGGCGGGTCGACTTACATGCCGCTGCGCGTGAACATGGCCGGCGTCATCCCGATCATTTTCGCCGCCGCCGTGATGGCGTTCCCGCCGACGATCGCCAGCTTCTTCCCGACTACGCAGAGCTTCATCAACAACCACTTCCAGTACGGCTCGATCCAGTACCTCGGCATCGAGGCGCTGCTGATCGTGATCTTCACGTACTTCTACACCGCGGTCCAGTTCAACCCGGTCGACCAGGCCGACAACTTGCGCAAGTACGGCGGCTACATCCCCGGCATTCGCCCGGGGCCGCCCACCGCGCAGTACCTCGACCGCGTGCTCTCCCGGCTGACGTTGCCCGGTTCGATCTACCTCGCTCTGATCGCCGTGCTGCCCGGCATCTTCATCTACTACTTCCATTTCTCGAACGCGACGTCGCGCGCGCTCGGCGGGACGTCCGTGATCATCGTCGTCGGCGTCGCCCTCGACACGATGAGACAGATGGAATCGCAGATGATGATGCGCTCGTACGAGGGCTTCCTGAAATAGAGCCCGTTACGTGAACATTCTTCTGCTGGGGCCGCAGGGCTCCGGAAAAGGGACGCAGGCGAAGCGGATCTCCGAGGCCTACGGGATCCCGCACATCGCGACGGGCGACATGCTCCGCGCCGCGATTGCGGCTGCGACGGAGCTCGGCCGCAAGGTGAAGCCGATCTACGACAGAGGCGACCTCGTGCCGGACGAGCTAATGATCGAGCTGATCCGCGAGCGCCTGGCACAAGATGACACCGAGAAGGGCTTCGCGCTCGACGGCTTCCCCCGCACGCTGCCGCAGGCGGAAGCGCTCGATCCGATGCTGCGCGAGATCGGCAAGGAGCTCACCGTCGTCTTCGTGCTGCAACTGTCGCACGAGGTGTCCATCGAACGTCTCTTGAAGCGCGCACAGATCGAAGGCCGCGTCGACGACACGCCGGAGGCGATCGCCAAGCGCCTCGAGATCTACCGCCGCGAGACTGAGCCGCTGATCGAGTGGTACCGCATCCGCTCCAACGTCGTCACCGTCCACGGCGACCGCACCGTGAACGAAGTCTTCGCCGAGATCCAGCAAGCACTCGAGCAGGCGGCTGTTGCGTGATCATCCGCAAGAGCTCAGGCGAGATCGAGCAGATGGAGCGCGCCGCGCGCATCGTCGTCGAGACGATCGACCTGCTGGGTGAGCACATCCGTCCGGGCGTCACGACAGAGGAGCTCGACGAGCTGGCGGAGGAGTTCATCCGCTCGCGGGGCGCCGACCCCACGTTCAAGGGCTACCGCGGCTACCCCGCCTCGATCTGCACATCGCCGAACGCGATGGTCGTGCACGGCATCCCCGGCCCGTACCAGCTCGCGGAGGGAGACGTGCTCTCCGTCGACGTCGGCGTCACGCTCGGCGGCTTCGTCGGCGACTCGGCCTACACGTTTCCCGTCGGCGAGATCTCCGACGAGGCGCAGCGCTTGCTCGACGCGGGACAGGCCGCGCTCGCGGCAGGGATCGAGCAGGCCCGTCCCGGCAACCATCTCTCCGACATCGGCCACGCCGTGCAGAAGACGACGGAGGACGCCGGCTTCTCGGTCGTCCGCAGTCTCGTCGGGCACGGGGTGGGCCGGAAGATGCACGAGGATCCGCAGATCCCGAACTTCGGCGAGCCCGGGCACGGGCCCCTGCTGCAGCCCGGGATGACCCTGGCGATCGAGCCGATGATCAACGCAGGCGGCCCCGACGTGTACCTCCACGACGACGAGTGGTCGATCTCGTCTGCCGACCGGTCGCTCTCGGCCCACTTCGAGCACACCGTCGCGGTGACGGAGGCGGGCCCGAAAATCCTCACTCAGAGGCTCGAGGCAAGCGGCCTTACCGGCAACGTGCGCCAGGCTTCCTGATCCGCGATCACACGGCGCCAGAGTCCACGCTCGCCCTCGTTAAGGCTGGCGCCTTGCCTTCGGTCGATCGCGGCCTCTGGCTTGGTGCTCGCGACTCAGTAAGCGGGCCACGTTGCCGGCAAGACCGCGTTTGCTACCATAATCCGTCCGCACGAGGCGGTATTTCGTGCGCATTTTTTGTGCATTCGAAACGAAAGGGATTTGGCCAAGCAAGAGGACAAAATCGAGGTCGAGGGTGAGATCGCCGAGGCTCTGCCGAGCACCATGTTTCGAGTCGAGGTCGAAGGCGGCCACAGCGTTCTCGCAACGATCTCAGGGAAGATGCGGAAGCACTACATCCGGATCCTTCCCGGCGACAAGGTCAAGGTGGAATTGTCGCCATACGACCTCACGCGCGGCCGAATTACGTACAGGTATCGCTGATGAAGGTCAGACCGTCCGTCAAGCCCATGTGTGAGCGGTGCCGCGTCATCAAGCGGCACGGCCGGACCATGGTCATTTGCACGAACCCTCGTCACAAGCAGCGCCAAGGCTAGGAGACCAATGGCACGCATCGCCGGAGTCAATCTTCCGAATCAGAAGCGGCTCGAGATCGGGCTCACGTACATCTACGGCATTGGCCAGTCGACCGCGCAGAAGGTCGCCGCCGAGCTCGGCATCTCACCGGACACGAAGGTGAAAGACCTCACCGACGAAGAAGTGACGAAGCTGCGCGACTACATCGACACGGAACTCGAGGTCGAGGGCGACCTGCGCCGCGAGCGCACGCAGGCCGTCAAGCGTCTCGGCGAGATCGGGGCCTACCGCGGCATCCGCCATCGCCGCGGCCTGCCGGTGAACGGCCAGCGGACGAAGACGAATGCGCGCACGCGCAAGGGCCCGAAGAAGACTGTCGGGCGCGGCAAGAAGGCGGCCTCCAAAACCTGATGGCGCCTCCTCGTAGACAGGCGACCCGCGGTCGCACGCGGCGCCGCGTGCGCAAGAACATCGCCATCGGCCAGGCGCACATCAAGACGTCGTTCAACAACACGATCGTCTCGCTCACCGACAAGGACGGGAACGTCATCGCGTGGGAGTCGGCCGGCTCCGCAGGCTTCAAGGGCTCGCGCAAGTCGACGCCTTTCGCCGCGCAGGTGACCGCCGATTCGTGCGCGCGCAAGGGCATGGAGCACGGGCTGCAGAAGGTCGAGGTCTTCGTCAAGGGACCCGGCTCGGGCCGCGAGACGGCGATCCGTTCGCTTCAGGCCGCGGGGCTCGAGATCCTCGGGGTCCGCGACGTCTCGCCGCAGGCGCACAACGGCGTCCGGCCGAAAAAGAGGCGGAGGGTCTAGTGGCGCGCGACCGGAGCCCGAAGTGCAAGCAGTGCCGCCGCGAGGGGATGAAGCTCTTCCTCAAGGGCGAGCGCTGCCTGACCGAGAAGTGCGCGATCGAGCGCCGGAGCTATCCGCCGGGCGAGCACGGCCGCGGCCGCATCAAGCAGAGCGAGTACCTGCTGCAGCTGCGCGAGAAGCAGAAGGCTCGCCGCTACTACGGCCTGCTCGAGAAGCAGTTCCGCACGTACTACGAGAAGGCAACGCGTGGCACCGGCGTCACCGGTGAGAACCTGCTCCGCATCCTCGAGACGCGCCTCGACAACGTCGTCTACCGACTCGGCTTCGCCGCCTCGCGCGCGCAGGCCCGGCAGCTCGTCCGCCACGGGCACTTCCATGTGAACGGCCGGAGGGTGAACATCCCGAGCTACCAAGTGCGCCCGAACGACGTCGTTACGATCGCGCCCGGCTCGTCGGCCGAGGCCGTCGTCCGCGACGCCACCGACCTGACCGCATCGGTCGCGCCCTGGCTGCAGGCCGACCACGACAACCTGACCGGCAAGATCCTGAAGTGGCCCGAGCGTGAGGAGATCGACACTCCCGTCCAGGAGTCACTCATCGTCGAGCTCTACAGCAAGTAAGAAAGAAAGGACTGTCTTGGCAACCATGACCAGTTTGAGGGAGTTCCAGATTCCGAAGATCGTCGAAGAGGAGGTGGACGAGAACCGCGGTGTCTTCGTGATCGAGCCGCTGGATCGCGGCTTCGGTTACACGTTCGGCAACTCGTTGCGCCGCGTGCTGCTCTCGTCGCTCGAGGGCGCCGCCGTCACCTCGGTGAAGATCGAGGGCGTCTCGCACGAATTCACGACGCTTCCCGGCGTTCGCGAGGACGTCACCGACATCATCCTCAACCTCAAGAGCATGATCTGCGTGCTCCACGGCGAATCGCCGGAGATCGAGGTGCGCATGTCGGCCAAGGGCACGGGCGAGGTCACGGCCGGCGACATCGAGGCGCCTGCCGACCTCGAGATCCTGAACCCGGAGCTCGTGATCGCACACCTGTCCGACAAAGGCCGTCTCGACATCACGCTGACCATAGGCCGTGGCCGCGGCTACGCGCCGACCGAGCTCGCGCGCGGCTCCGAGACGACGATCGGCGTCATCCCGATCGACGCCATCTTCTCGCCCGTCCGCCGCGTCTCGTACGACGTCGAAGCCGCCCGTGTCGGTCAGCGCACCGACTACGACAAGCTGCGTCTCGACGTCTCGACGGACGGCACGCTCGATCCAAAGGAGGCGATCGCACAGGCCGCCGAGATCCTCATCCGCCAGCTTGCGATCTTCACCGACATCGAGAAGATCCAGGGCTTCGGCGAGGTCGCCGCAGCGCCGGTCGACGGCGGTGGGCCGACCGAGTCGCTCGCGCACGGGATGGAGAACTTCCCGATCGAGGAGCTCGAGCTTGGCGTGCGGTCGTACAACTGCCTCAAGCGCGTCGGCATCGAGACGATCGGCGATCTCGTCACAAAGACCGAGAACGAGCTCGCCGCGATTCCGAACTTCGGCAAGAAGTCGATCGAGGAAGTCAAGGAGACGCTCGCCGCGCACGGGCTGAACCTGCGAGGCGAAGAGCTCTAGGATCATGAGACATCAGCGCGCCGGCAAGAAGCTGGGGCGGACGTCCGCCCACCGCAAGTCGCTCTACGCGAACCTCGCCGGTGCGCTGATCGAACATGGCCGGATCAAGACGACCGAGGCAAAGGCCAAGGCCGTCAAGCCGCTCGCCGAGCAGATGATCACCCTCGGCCGGCGAGGCGACCTCGCCGCACGGCGGCAGGCGATCTCGACGCTTCGGTCGCGGGACGTCGTGCACCAGCTCTTCGCCGACGTCGCGCCGCGCTTCGCCGACCGCCCCGGGGGCTACACCCGCATCGTGAAGCTCGGCCCCCGCGAGGGCGACGCGGCCGACATGGTGTACCTCGAGTTCGTCGACTACGAGCCGGCCGGCGCCGGCGTCGGCCCGACCCAGCGGGGGTAGGCCATCCTCGTCCGGGCGGCGCTCGTTGCGCTGGCTGTTCTCGGCGGCGGCTGGAGCGCGCACGCGCCGTTGCCGGTGCCGCGCACCGAGGTTGCGTCGACCGCATTCGGCCGCGACATCGTCGTCGCCGGCGGATTCAACGAGGACGGTTCCAGCAGCCGCAAGGTCGACTTCTACTCGCCTGCGTCGGACACGTGGCGGAGCGGGCCGGACCTGCCTGCGGGCGTCAACCATGCCGCCGCAACGGTCGCGCGGGGATCGCTGTATGTCCTTGGCGGTTACGGCGCCGAGCGCAGCGCGTTCGTACTCGACGGCAACGCTTGGCGAACGATTTCGCTGCCATCGCGGCGAGCGGCGGCCGGAGCCGCGGCTCTTCGCGGAACGATCTATGTCGTCGGCGGGGTCGGCGACGGCGGCAACGCGCGCTCGATGCTCGCGTACGACACGCGGAGCAATCGCTGGCGGACACTCCCGGGTCCGAAGCCGCGCCAACATCTCGCCGTCACCGCGGCGCGCGGGCGAATCTACGCGATCGCAGGCCGCGTTACGAGCCTGAACACGAACTTCACCCTCGTCGAGTCGTGGGCACCCGGCGAGAAGCGCTGGCGCCGTGAGGCGCCCGTGCCACAGGCTCGGGGAGGCACCGGGGCGGCGGCAGTCGGGAAGACCATCGTCTCCGTGGGAGGAGAGGCACCGGGCGGAACGGTTCGCACGGTCTACGCCTACGATGTCCTGCGTCGCCGCTGGCGCCGGCTCGCCGATTTGCCGACGCCACGGCACGGGCTCGGCGTTGCAGCGCTAGGCGGCCGTGTCTACGTGATCGGCGGCGGCCCGAAGCCGGGTTTGTTCGTGAGCGACGCCAACGAGTCGCTGCGCCTTCCCTAAGCTGCAGGCGTTTCGAGTTGCGTCTTCGGAAGACGCTCGAGGAAGCGCGGCAGGTACCAGTTCCACTCCCCGAGCAACTCCATCGACGCAGGCAGCAGCACGGCTCGAATCACGGTCGCGTCGAGCAGCACCGCAACGGCAAGGCCGACTCCCGCCTGTTTCACATCGAGCGACGACAGCGAGCCGAACAGCGAAAAGACGCCGACCATTACGAGCGCGGCACTCGTCACGACGCCTGCGGTCACGGTGATGCCGTGCCGGACTGCGTCGCCTGTCGCCATTCCGCCGTCGACTGCCTCGCGGACGCGGCTGAGGATGAACACGTGGTAGTCCATCGACAACCCGAAGAGCACGACGAAGAGAAAGAGCGGCAGCCACGAGATGATTGCGCCGTTCGACTTGAAGCCGAGCAGCGACTCGGCCCAGTGGTGCTGGAAGACGAGCACGAGGACGCCGTACGAGGCGCCGACCGAGAGCAGGTTCAGGACTATCGCCTTCAGCGGCACGACGATCGACCGGAATGCGACGAGCAGCAGGAGGAACGCGAAGACGAGCACGAACGCAATCACGTACGGCACGCCGTGCTTCATCTGTCGCGTGAAGTCGACGTCCTCCGCGGTGGCCCCGGTGACGGCGGTCTCGACTCCCGGGATCTTGCCCGGCGTCGCCGGCAAGAGCTCCTTCCGAAGGATCGCGATCGCGCGCCTGCTCGCTGTGTTGTCGCCGGCACCGATCAGCGGCACCTCGAGCGAAGCGGCGCGCCCGTCGGAGCCGGCGCTGACCGTGAACGGACCACGTGTGATGCGACGGCTGACGGCGAGCGTCTCGAGCCGTTGCAGCGCACGCTCGACGGCGGCTCGGCGTTCCGGCGGCCCCGCGACGACAATGATCGCAGGCTCAGACGTGCCCGGAAACGCGGCGCGGATCCTCGCGAATGTGGCGACCTCAGGCTCGCTCTGCGACGACAGCGCGTTGTCGCTCGGCTTCGAGAAGTGCAGATTGACCGCGGGCGCTGCGAGCGCTATCAGCAACCCGGCCGAGAGCGCCACCGAGAGTGCGGGGCGCCGCAGCACGCGGTCGATCACGGCAGGCCAGAAGCGCGACTTGCTCGAATCGGTGTGCAGGTGGGGCAGGAAAGGAATGCGACCACGGTCGATGCGCGGCCCGAGCAGCTCCAGCACCGCCGGCAGCACAGTCACCGACCCGGCGACCGCGCAGAGGATCACGGCGATCGTGGCGCTCGCGATGCCGTTGAAGATCTTGGAGCCGACGAAGTACATGCCGGCCATCGCCACCGCGACGGTCGTGCCGGACACGATCACCGTGCGGCCGGACGTGCGCGCCGTGAGCTCGAGCGCCTCGTGTGACGGAAGGCCGCGGCGGCGCTCCTGCCTCGAACGAATGACGTAGAAGAGCGCGTAGTCGACGCCCACGGCCATGCCAATCAGAAGGACGACGGTCTTCGTCGCGTCGTCGAGCGGGAACAACTGGCTGATCGGTCCGAGGAGGCCGAACGCGGCGGCGACGGCCGTGAGCGCGAGCAGCACGGGAACGAGCGCCGCCACGACGGCGCCGAACGCGAACAGAAGCACGAACAGCGTCACCGGGACCGAGAGCAACTCGGCGCGGCGCAGGTCGTTGCTGACGACACGATCGCGTGCCTCGCTCGCCGAGATGTCGCCGGTCTCCTCGATGGTCACCTGTGGATGCGCCTTGCCCAACGCCAGTACCGACGCGTGAAGCGCGTCGAAGTCGTACGGATGCGTCCACTGACCGACGACGATGACGTCGTGGAGCGTGCTCGCGGTGCGGACTTGTATGTCGCCGAGGTCGCGCTCCATCCGCGCCCTGACGTCCCGGACCGCGGCCTCGAACGCACGGTCGTCGGCGCGCAGCGTGTCGCTGTGCACGTAGCCGTACTCGCGCGCCGGACCGTACGCCTGGTGCTCGTCGATCAATTCGTAGCCGCGTGCGGATTCCCCGACCGCGCCGTTTTGCAGGGATTTTATGCCGGTCGCGAAGCCGATCGCACCTGCGACGGCGACGAAGGCCAGCCAGAGCGCGATCGCGCGCCACGGTCGGCGCATGCTCCAGCGCGCGATTCCCGCGACGGAACGCACGCGCCGAGCTTAAACGGCGGTGCCGATCGTCACCCCGACGAGCGCGATCACTGCGCCGCCGAACGTGACGTAGCCGAGCGACTTGATGAAGCTCGTCTCGAAGAAACGCCAGCGGATCGCCGCGAGCCCGACGAGCTCGAAGCCCACGATGATGCCGGCCGTCACCACGGCCGTG
>DASVFB010000210.1:0-3932 GCA_036380275.1 Gaiellaceae bacterium
CTCGAGGGCTTCACGCATCTCATCCCGCACGCCGCGGGCCACGAATTGATCCGGCGCAACAAGCGCGACCTCTCGCTCGTTCGCATGACGCCCGACATCGTCTACGACCAGCTGATCGGGATGGGCTGCGCGCGCAAGCTCGTCTTCTCGTGGGGCGGCAACCCAGGCGTCGGCTCGCTGCACCGCTTCCGCGACGCTGTCGAGCACGGCTGGCCGCGGCCGCTCGAGCTCGAGGAGCACTCGCACGCGGGCATGGCGGCCGCGTACGCAGCTGGCGCGTCGAACCTGCCGTTCGGCGTGCTGCGCGGTTATCTCGCCGGCGAACTACCGTCACGAACCCGCGTCGAGCCGATCATCTGCCCGTTCACCGGCGAGCAGCTCGCCGCGGTGCCCGCGCTTTGCCCCGACGTCGGCATCGTCCACGCGCAGCAGGCCGACCGGCGCGGCAACGTGCAGCTCTGGGGAATCCTCGGCGTTCAGAAGGAGGTCGTGCTCGCGTCGACGCGCTCGATCGTTACGGTGGAGGAGATCGTCGACGAGCTCGAGCCACGTCCGGGTGCTGTCGTACTGCCGAGCTGGGTGATTGACGCGGTCGCGCTTGCACCGGGCGGCGCTCATCCGTCGTACGCGCACGGTTACTACGACCGCGACAACGATTTCTATGTCGCGTGGGACGCGATCAGCCGCGATCGCGAAAACTTCCGCGAGTGGATGCAACAGCATGTACTGGACACGACCGACGTGGGCGAGTACCACGCGTCCCTGTCCCAGGGACAGTCCCTGGGACATGAGCCGAAGCGCCAAGTCCTAGGGACAGTCCCTCGGACGTGACCGGAAACGGCTATTCCGCGGACGAGATGATGGCTGTCGAGGCGGCACGGCGACTAGACAATGACACCGTCTGCTTCGTCGGCATCGGTCTGCCGAGCCTCGCGGCGAACCTCGCGCGACGCACGCACGCGCCCGGCTGCGTGCTCGTCTACGAGAGCGGCACGATCGGCGCGAAGCCGTCCTCGCTGCCGCTGTCCATCGGCGACGGAGAGCTCGCGGAGACCGCCGACGCCGTCGTCTCCGTTCCTGAGATGTTCGCGTACTGGCTGCAAGGCTGCCGAATCGGCGTCGGCTTCCTCGGCGCCGCCCAGGTCGACCGTCACGGAAACTTGAACAGCACCGTGATCGGTGACTACGACGCGCCGAAGGTGCGCCTGCCCGGAGGGGGTGGCGCGCCCGAGATCGCCACGTCGGTCGAGAATGTCTTCGTGATGCTTCGCCACTCGCCCCGTGCACTCGTCGAGACGCTCGACTTCATGACGAGCGTGGGAGACAACGTGCGCGTCGTCGTCACCGATCTCGGCATCCTCGAGCCGCGCGCCGGACAGCTGACGCTCGTCGCGATCCATCCCGGCGTAGAGGTCGGCGACGTCTCCGGCGCAACCGGCTGGGACCTTCGCGTCGCCGACGACGTCCACGAGACCGCGCCGCCGACCGCCGAGGAGCTCGCCGCATTGCGCGCGCTCGAGACGAAAGGAAGCAGCCCGTGGCCATGACGGACGAGCGGACGCCGATCGTCCTGCCGGACGACCCGAGCTTCGGTCCCGATGTCCAGCTCGACTATCCCGGCTATCGCTCGACGCGGCTGCGCGTGCCGAACCGACCGATCGCTTCGCTGCCGGAGGAGCTGCACGATCTCGAGGGCCCGGTCTTCGGCAACGACGCGCTCGACGAGCTCGACAGCGACCTGACGCGACAGCACGCGGGCGACCCGCTCGGCGAGCGGATCATCGTGACCGGGCGCGTGTTCGACCAGAACGGGCGCGCGATCCGCGGCGCCCTCGTCGAGGTTTGGCAGGCGAACGCCGCAGGCCGGTACCACCACGATGTGGATCGGCATCCCGCGCCGCTGGATCCGAACTTCTCTGGCGCCGGACGCTGCCTGACCGACGACGACGGCCGCTACCGCTTCGTCACGGTCAAGCCGGGCGCTTACCCCTGGGGAAACCACGAGAACGCGTGGCGTCCGGCGCACATTCACTTCTCGATCTTCGGGCGCCTCTTCACGCAGCGGCTGGTCACGCAGATGTACTTCCCTGGCGATCCGTTGTTCGCGTACGACCCGATCTTCAACGCCGTTCGAGACCCGAGCTCGCGGCGGTTGCTCGTCGCCCGCTTCGACCTCGAGACGACGCAGCCGGAGTGGGCGCTCGGCTTCCAGTGGGACATCGTCCTCGGCGCAACCCCGGTGGAGACGTGACGCTTCCGCGTACACCCTCGCAGACGGTCGGCCCCTATTACGAGATCGGGTTGTGCCGCCGTTCGGAGAACGAGCTCGTGCCGCCGGGCGAGCCGAGCGCCGTGCGGCTGACCGGTCAGCTGCTCGACGGCGATGAGGTGCCGGTGAGCGACGGCGTGATCGAGGTCTGGGACGCGGAAAACCGCCGCTGGGGACGATGCGGCACCGATGCCGACGGCCGCTTCTCGTTTCTCGTCGGCGGCGTGCAACACCTCGAGGTCTACGTCTTCGCGCGCGGGCTGCTCAGGCACCAGCTGACGCGGATCTACTTCCCCGGCGCCGCGAGCGAGGCGCCGGCGGCACTCGTCGCCGAACAGGAGGACGGCGGGCTGCGTTTCGACATCCGCCTCCAGGGCGAGCGGCAGACGGTGTTCTTTGCCGTTTGACGCGCTCCTCGTCCCGGACGAGCTACGTGCGGCCGTCGACGACGACGCCTGGTTCCGCGCGATGCTCACCGCCGAGCGCGCGCTTGCCCACGTTCAGTCGCTACCGGTCGGCGACGACGTGTTCACCGTGGGGGATCTCGATTTCGGCGAGCTCGTACGCGAAGGCCGGAGCGCGGGCAATCCCGTTGAGCCGCTCGTGCGCAAACTCCGGGAGCGATCGGAGCACGTCCACCACGGCGCGACGAGCCAGGACATTCTCGACACCGCCGCGGCGCTCGTCGCGCGCGACGCCACAACGATCATCCTCGGTACTCTCGACGGCGTTGCCGCTGCCTCCGCCGGGCTCGCGGACGAGCATCGAGCAACCGTCACCGCTGCGCGCACGCTGTTGCAACAGGCTGTACCGACGACGTTCGGGCTGAAGGCCGCGAGCTGGCTCGTCGGCATCGTGCATGCGCGCGAGCGTCTCGCGGCTGCGCGTCTTCCCGCGCAACTCGGCGGCGCTGGAGGGACGCTCGCCGCGCTCGGCGACACGGGCATCGCGGTGCTCAGCGCCTATGCGAAGGAGCTAGACCTGCCCGAGCCGGTCGTGCCATGGCACACGCGACGCCTGCCGCTCGCCGAGCTCGGCGCGACACTGGCCGTCGCCGCGGGGTTTTGCGGGAAGATCGCGCTCGATCTCGAGCTCCTCGCGCAGACGGAGGTCGGCGAGGTGCAGTTTCCCGCGGACGGCAGGTCGTCGACGATGCCGCACAAGCGCAATCCGGTCGGCCCCGTACTCACGCGCGCCTGTGCGGAGCACGTTCGGGCGGCGTCCGGCGTGCTTCTGCACCTCGAGCACGAGCACGAACGTGCGGCCGGCGCCTGGCACGCGGAATGGAAGGCACTCTCCGACGCGCTCGCCTACACGGGCGGTGCGGCGGCGGCGCTGCGTGACACGCTGGAGGGCCTCGAGGTCGACGTCGACCAGATGCGCTCGAACTTGCGAGCCGACGCTCTCTCCGAGGCCGAGCGGTTCGCGCCGGCGGCGCGCGAGCCGGAGGATTATCTCGGCTCCGCCGACGTGTTTGTCGATCGCGCGCTCGCGTTCTATCGCCGATGAGGACCGTCGTCCTCTCCGGGTCACTCGGCGCGACGAGTGAGATGTGGGAGGCCCAGGCCGATGCGCTCTCCGGCTTCGATGTGGTGCGTGTCGACCATCCGGGTCACGACGGTCAGCCAATGATTGAGCTTCGCGACGTCGGCGACCTCGCGCG
>DASVFB010000211.1:0-16321 GCA_036380275.1 Gaiellaceae bacterium
TCTGGGTCAGCCTTCCGAGCACCGGGACGGCCACAGACCTTGAGGTTTGATGTGAAACTCCCGCACCTCTGGATGGCGTCCCAGACGCGGCGCATCTGCGCCCGATCGGCCGCAGCCCGTACCGCGAGTGCGAACTGCGGCCGCTCGAACTCAGCTGACGCTTCTATGTTGTCAAGTTGGTTGGGTGAGGGTGAGTCGGCGGTAGAAGTGGCGGGCGAGGGCGCGTTTGATGCAGCGGCGGGCTTCGCGGGCGGTTTTGCCGGTCGCGAGGAGTTTTTTGTAGTAGGAGGCGGTCTCGGGGTGGTGGCGGATGCGTGCGAGCGCGATCACGTGGAGGGCGCGGTTGAGTTGGCGATCACCGCCGCGGTTGAGGCGGTGGCGTTGTTGGCGTCCGCTGGAGGCGTCGACTGGGTTGGTGCCGGCGAGTGCCGCGAAGGCGGCCTCGCTGCGCATGCGTTTCGGGTCGCCGCTTGAGACGAGCAGTTGCGCGGCACAGACGACGCCGACGCCGCATTCGTCGAGCAGTTCGGGAAACAGCTCGGAGACGAGCCGCTTGAGCTCGTCGTCGATTAGAGCGAGCTCTTGGTCGAGCATCAAGACGCGGCGCGCGATCCGTCGTAGCACGGCGGTGAGTGGCTTGTCCTCGAGGTTGCGCAGACGCGAGCACGCTCGTGCGAGCGATCCTGCTGCGAGCGCGCTGAGACGACCTCGAAGAGCTTCGGGTGCAACCAGGAGTACGGCGTGGAGTTGGTTAAGCGCCGCGGTGCGCGCTTGGCTCGCACTGCGGCGTTCCAACAGGAGTAGACGCAGCTCTTCACGCCTACCGGCACCGCGCAGCTGATTGAGCCCATCACCGCTGAACAGCCGACGGGCGGCGAGCGTCGCGTCGATCAGGTCACTTTTGGCGCTGCGCCGGTCGCGGCGTCTGGGACGCTCGCTTTCAAAGACCAGCTCCCCAGCGGCCACCAGGAAGCGAGCGAGCCCGGCGCCGTAGCTGCCCGAGCCCTCAACAGCGAAGGCGACGGTTGTTGCGAGCGAGCGCGCCCACTCCAGCAGCGCGCGGTAGCCCCGCTCGTTGCTGGGCACACGGCAGCTCCCCAACCGCGCGCCGAGCCGATTCAGCGCCACCGCGACATGCGCGTCCTTGTGCGTGTCGACACCGACCGCGACCGTCCACTCCATGACTTAGCCTCCTTGGCGCAAGGGACGAGAAGAGGCTGGCCTGGACAGGGCTGTGTCGGGCGACGACGCAGGCTTCTATTAGGTCAGCAGCCAGCCGTGTGAAGCGCGGCGGGAGACAAGTCAGCCGAAAGGCAGCAGTGCCAGCTTGGTCTCGGGTCATCCCGCCGCCGCCTCACACTCACTGCCCCACCGGACAGCACGCCCACGACGCTACACAGCTTGGTCTGTGCCGTCCCCAGAGGCACCTGAATTTCACATCAAACCTCTAGCGCACTGAGATCTACGAGAGCGCTTCCTGAACGCGCGCGACGCCGGCTTGCAGTTCGCGCTTGCGGCCCCGAGGCACCCGCACGACGTGCTTGATTTCGATCTGCCCCTTGGCCCGCCGCCAGAAGCCGGTCACGACCCCGTCGACGACGAGCGGCGACATGCCGGTCACGCTCTCGAACCGCCCCTTCGGATCCAGCTTGATGTGGACCTCGACGGGGTCGGGGAGGATCGGCTCCCGCGGGCGGAAGCCGATGACGTACGCGTCGTATTGCGGGAGCAGGCGGATCATCCTCGCCTCACGATCGAAGCCCCCGAGGTCGTCTTTGAGAAGCCAGGTGCGCGTGCCTTCGACGCGAACCTGTTCGAGCTCGGCGGCCAGCTCGTCGAACAGCGCCCGCGCCGCGTCGCCGCCGAAGCCCGACCAGCGCTGGAAGTCGGCGGGTTTCGCCGGCCCGTACGCGCGCAGGTAGCGCCTTAGCACCTCGCGGCGCGCGTCGGCGGGATCGACTTCGGCCCAGCCGCCGATCCACTGATCCGCACGGACGAACGTGACGTTCGCGCCCCGCGGCTCGCCGAAGCAGAGCCGCCCCTGAAAGGCCAGTGGTCCGAGAAGCTCGCCCCAGCCGGAGAGCAGCCTATCGTCGCCCGCAGCGTCGGCGAGTTCCGCGCGCGTCAGGCACCGCCCGTCGAGCGCGTCGGCGATCGCATCGAACAGCGCGCCGGCTCGTCTCCGCGTCAGGTCGTGCTTCGCGAGCCACTCGCGCGCTTCCCAGAACGGCTCCGGCCCGCGCGCCGCCGCCGCCCAGAAGCCGAGCTCGTCGGCCGGGACGAGATGCAGCGTGCCTCGGAGGCTCCACGTCTTAACGAGGCTGCGGCGCTGGTACAGCTCACGGCGCACATCTGCGGCCGTGATGCCATCGACGCGCAGGCAGAGGCCGATCTCCGCAGCCGACAGCACCTGTGCCTGGATGAGGCCGACGTCGCGCACGACGTCAACGAGGCGCGTGCGTAGCGCGGGGTCGAGCAGGTGGCTGCGAGCCAGCCGGCGCGCGATCACCTGCCGCCATGTCAGCTCGCTCACTCGTCCGTGCCCGCGCGCAGGCGCTTGACGCGCGAGCGGCGGCGCTTCTCGTCCAGCCGGCGCTCGACCGACGCCTGCGACGGCTTCGTCGGCCTGCGCTTGCGCGGCACGCGCAGCGCCTCGCGCAGCTGGCCGACCAGCCGCTCGAGTGCGAGCTCGCGATTCCGTGCCTGGCTGCGCTCGTCCTGCGCAATCGCCCGCAGAACCGGGCCGGCACGCGCGACGACGCGCCGTTTCTGCACGTCGCTCAACGCGCTGGAGCGTTCGACCTCGAAGACAGCCTCGACGCGGGTCTCCGTCTTCTGCGCATGCTGGCCGCCCGGCCCGCTCGAGCGTGACGTGCGGAAGTCCACGTCCGAAAGGGGAAGCTCGACCGTTCGTGTGACGCGAATAGACTCGGCGGCCATGCCGTCCATTCTGCTCGACGCATGAAGGTGGGCGTTGACGCGATCGAGATCTCGCGCATCCGCCGCGCGCTCGAGCGCTATCCGTCGTTCCGCGAGCGCTGCTTCACGGAGGCGGAGCGCGCGTACTGCGACTCGCGCAAGAACCCTGCGCAGTCGTATGCCGGCCGGTTCGCCGGCAAGGAAGCCGTCGGGAAGGCGCTCGGGCTCGGCGTCGCGCGCGCGTTCGCGTGGCGCGACATCGAGATCGCCGGTCGGCCCAAGCCGAGCGTGAGACTGAGCGGCAGGGCGCTCGCGTGGGCGGAGAGGCTTCCCGCCGGCGCGATCGACCTCTCGATGACGCACAACCGCGACCTAGCGGTGGCCGTCGCGATCGTCGAAAAAGGCTGATGCGCTGATGCTCGCACCGCTCTACACGTCCGAGGAGATGAAGGCCGCGGAGGCGGGGCACGACGTGTCGACGCTCATGGAGAACGCCGGGCAGGCCGTCGCGGAGGCGGCGATGCGCCGGTTTCCGCGCGCACGAACGTTTGCGCTGCACGCGGGGAAGGGCGCGAACGGAGGCGACGGGAAGATCGCCGCACGCATTCTCGAGGAGCGCGGCTGGACGCAGGTCGGCGACGGCGCAGACGTCGTGATCGACGCGCTGCTCGGGACAGGGATCCACGGCGCGCCGCGCGACGACGTCGCCGCCCAGATCGAGCTGATCAACGACTCTGGCGCACCCGTCCTGGCGGTCGACATTCCGTCCGGCGTGAACGCATCGACCGGCGAGGTCGACGGTGCAGCGGTGCGTGCCGCGGTCACCGTGACGATGCACGGTCCGAAGGTCGGCCTCGCCGTCGGGCCCGGTTGCTTCCTGTCCGGCGACGTCGTGACCGCGGACATCGGGCTCGAGCATCGCGAGACGCGACACCGCTTCGTGACCCGCGACATCCTGCGCAGCGTTCCCCGCAAGCGCGGCGAGGACAACAAGTACACGGCGGGATCCGTGCTCGTAGTGGGCGGCGCGCGCGGCACGACAGGCGCCGTCGCGCTCGCGGCCCGGGCCGCGTTCCGCGCCGACGCGGGCTACGTGGCGATCGCCGCGCCCGCGGACGCGCTCTCGACGATCGAGACACTTGTGGTCGAGGCCGTGAAGCGTCCGCTCGAGTTGGCCGTAGAGGCGGCGCAGCGGGCGACGGCGCTCGCGCTCGGCCCCGGGCTCGGTCGCGACCAGCAGCCGCTCGTGCGGCGTCTGCTCGAGGAGACGAGCCTTCCTGCGGTCGTAGATGCGGACGCGCTCTTCGAGCTCCAGCCGTTCGACCGCGCGGCGCCGACCGTGCTGACGCCGCACAGCGGCGAGCTCGCGCGCCTGCTCGGAGAGGAATCGAAGTGGGTCGACGCGCATCGCCTCGAAGCGCTCGAGCGCGCGGTCGACCGCTTCCGCTGCATCGTGCTGCTCAAGGGCGCCGACACGCTCATCGGCGCGCCGGACGAAGGCGTCTGGGTAGTGGGCGACAACGTCCCGGCGCTGGCGACGGCGGGAACCGGCGACGTGCTGACGGGAATCATCGCGGCGCTTCTTGCGAAGCGCATGGACGCTCGCGAGGCCACGGCGGCGGCGGCGGTAGCGCACCGTCTCGCGGCGGCGCGCGGCCCGCGGCACGGGCTCATCGCGAGTGACGTGATCGACGCATTGCCCGGATGCATCGATCCGAGCTGACGATCGACCTCGGCGCGCTTCGCCGCAACGTACGTACGTTGCTGCGCGCGCTCGACGGCGCTGCGTTGTGGGCGGTCGTCAAGGCAGACGGTTACGGCCATGGCGCGGTCGACGTGTCGAGAGCGTCGCTCGACGCCGGCGCCGATGCACTCTGCGTCGCCACCGTCCCCGAGGCGCTCGAGTTGCGCCGCGAGTTCCCCTCGACCCGGATCCTCTGCTTGGGTCCGCTCGAGCCGAGCGAGGTCACAGCTGCGAGGGACGCGAACGTCGAGGTCGCAGTCGGCGACGGCGACATCCCGGAGGGCCTACGCGTCCATCTGAAGCTCGACACGGGGATGGGCCGCTACGGGCTCGCCGAGCTTCGGACGCCGACGCGAGACGTCGTCGGGTTGATGAGCCACCTCGCGACTGCGGAGACCGACGCCTCGTTCGCGCGCGAGCAGACCGCCCGTTTCGCCGAGCTCGTGCGGCCCTATCGCGGCACGTTCGAGTGTCACATCGCCAACAGCGCCGCCGCGTTGCGCCTGCCGGAGGCCCAGTTCGATGCCGCACGTTGCGGGATCGCGGTCTACGGTCTGTCTCCGTTCATGAGCGATCCCGCCGACGATGACCTCGAGCCCGTGCTGACCTGGCAGAGCCACCTCGCGCAGGTCAAGCTCCTTCCGCCGGGCGAGAGCACCGGCTACGGGCGACGCTTCGTCGCCGAACGGCCCACGTGGATCGGTCTCGTCCCCGTCGGCTACGCGGACGGCTTCAGGCGCGACCTGACCGGCACCGAGGTGCGCGTCGAAGGCGAGCTCCGCAAAGTGGTCGGCGTCGTCTCGATGGATTCCTTTGCCGTAGAGCTCGACCGTGAGCTGCCCGCCGGCACGCCGGTGACGCTGATCGGCGACGGTGTGCGCGCGGAGACGCACACGAAGGTCGCAGGCACGATCAACTACGAGCTCGTGACCGGCATCAACTCCGATCCGCGCAGGGCGAACCGGCAGGTCGTCGGCGCATGAGCCACGACGACGCTGTGCGCGCCCGCTTCGGCTCCACCGCCGAAGGCGTCACCGCGCATTCGCGTGAGCAGATCGAAGAGGTCAGGAAGAAGCTCGGCCCGTTCCTTGCGCCCTTGCGGGGCGACGAGCGCGCGCTCGACTCGGGAACAGGCGCAGGCACGCTCGCGCTGGCGCTTGCCCCGCTCGTCGGCGAGGTCGTCGGCGTCGATCTCGTTCCCGAGCTCCTCGAGGCCGCGCGACGCGACGCGCCGGCCAACGCGACGTTCGTCGAGGGTGATGCGACTGCGCTGCCGTTCGAAGGCTTCACGTTCGACCTCGCGTGCTCGCGGCGGACGCTTCATCACGTGAGCCGGCCCGAGCTCGCCTTCTCGGAGCTCGTGCGCGTTACGCGCCCAGGCGGCCGCGTGTTCGTCGACGATCAGATCGCGCCCGTCGACCCGGCCGCCGCGGCCGAGCTCGACCGGTTCGAGCGACTGCGCGATCCGTCGCATTACCGCACGCTGTCCGACGGCGACTTTCGCGACCTCTTCGCGATGAACGATCTCGTCCTCGTCCGCAGCAAGCGCTCCACGCACAAGCGACCGCTCGACTTCTACCTCGGGCTTGCCGGCTGCACGGGCGACACCGCCGAGCGCGTGAAGGACGTCTCGCCCGGCGACCGCGAGCATTACGTCGCCGAGTCGTCCTGGTACCTCTGCGCGAAGCGCTAGAGACCACCGCGGCGCGCGACGAGCCGCGCGACGAGGTTCGGCGCGAGCGCCTGCATCGCACCGGGAACGCGATAGAAGCGCGGCATCGTCGTCTCGCGTGGGCCGTTCCCGATCAGGCCCGCGATGTGCCGGGCGATGTCCTCCGGCTCGAGCACCGAGCGGCGGAAGAACGGGCTGCGCAGGATCGCGCGCTGCGGAAAGCCCTCGGTCTCGACTAGGCCGGGATTGACCGTCTGCACGCTGATGCCGCGCCGGCGGAGCGACGCCGACATCGCGCGCGAGAACGCGAGCTGCGCGTGTTTCGACGCCGAGTACGGGCCGCTCGGCGGAAAAGCGACCGTGCCCGCGACCGAGACGACGTTGACGACGTCCGAGGGCCGCGCCGCCTCGAGGGCGGGGAGGAACGCGCGCAGGCACCAGACACCGCCGAGGTAGTTCGTCCGGATCACCTGCTCGATCCGCTCGGGATCGGCATCGAGGAAACCGGCGCGTCCCGACAATCCCGCGTTGTTGACGAGCAGCTTCACCTGCGCATGACGGTCGAGGACGCGCGCAGCCGTCGCCTCGACGACCTCGCGGTCTGCGACGTCGCAGACCTCGTACTCGCCGTTCACCTCCTCGGCGAGCGCGCTCAGCCGCTCCTCTCGCCGCGCCAGCAGCACGCACAGCCAGCCGCGCGGCGCGAGCTCCCGCGCGAGCGCGGCGCCGATCCCGCTCGATGCACCCGTGATGACCGCTACTTGCACACGCGCACGATACGACGCGCCGTCGCCGTGCGCCCGCGTGCGTCGCGCACTGTCGCGCGCAGCACGTGCTTGCCCTTGCTCGCCTTCGTGACCTTCCAGTCGGTGAACGACAGGCCTGCAGAGTCGGGCTTTTTCGACCCGATCTTCTTCGTGCCGTCGCGGAAGACAGCAGAGGTGAGCTTCTTCGTCGAGCCGGCGACGACGACGAGCCTCGTCGTCGTGCGTAGACAGGCTTTCTGCTGCGGGACGAGCCACGTGACGGTCGGCTTGTTGACGACGGCAAACTTCGCCGGCTTGAAGTTCGTGTTCGGGAGCACATTCGCCCCGACGGTGTTCACGTTCTTCGTCTCTTGGTTGTCTGACGCGATCAGCACGGCCGCCTTCTTCTTCTTGGCCGCCTTGATCGCCGGTGCGTTGGACGGGATTACGAACAGAACGAGGCCGGTAGTCGGGTCGTACGCCGATGCGCCGAGCAGAACGTTGTTGTTGTAGTTGAGGACGAGCGAGAGCGGATCGATTCCCGACTGCGAGTCCTTCGTGACCGCCACGACCGTAGGCCGCCCGGCGGCGATGCGCGTCGTCACGAGCTTGACGGACGGCGGGCTGAGATCGTCCACCCAGGCCCGCAGCACGTACCGGCCGGGCAGCGACTTGCTGGTGAACGCGTCGCTCCCCGAGTCCACGGCGATGTAGTAGCGCTTCGCAAGCGGGTAGGAGGCGCCGGCCGACTCGATGTCAGCGCGGTAGTCGAACATCAAGCCGTTGACGTTGACAGGCAGGCCGGCGTAGCCCTGCACGTCGTTCTCGTCCTTCGACCCGAGAACGAACGGGTTGATCTCAGAGCTCGCCGACTGCGCGAGCACGGAGACACCGAAGTTGACCACCGGGACGCCGAGCTGAATCGTGTAGAGCTTTTCAGCGCCGGGCTCGGCGTACGGCGACCCGCTGTACGTCGGCGGTGGGCCAAACGGCCAGGACGGGAAGCGGTACAGAGACACGGCGTTCGCGCCGGTCGTCGTGTCACCGGACTGCTGCAGGCGCAACTCGGTCGCCGCCACGTTCGCGAGCGCGGGCTTCGAGACTTCGAAGTAGTACGGGATGCGCCGCGTGACGACGCCCTTCGTCAACACGATGAAGCCCATATTGTCGCCTGGAGTCGCGTTCGCGGCCACGTGTGCCGATACCGGCAGGTCGACCGTGCCGCCCGGTGCGAGCGCGGCGAGCGGAGGCGTGGAGATCGTCGTGCCGTTCGTCGCGCTCTGTGCCTGCAGCGTCACCGACCAGGCGCCCGCGCCGCCGCCCGCGTCCTTGATCTCCAAGAGCTTGCCGCGCGACACTGCACCGCCCGTGATGTCGAGCTCTCCGAGCGAGATCGACGTGGGGTCAGTGAACACCTGCGGGCTGTCCGCGCGCGCGACGTTG
This sequence comes from Gaiellaceae bacterium, assembly GCA_036380275.1. GTDB lineage: Bacteria > Actinomycetota > Thermoleophilia > Gaiellales > Gaiellaceae > DASVFB01. The sequence goes on from DASVFB010000211.1 coordinate 8,525, forward strand.
ATCAGCCCGCTGCCCTCCAGGGTGACCGCGGCCTCTTTCGTGCGCTCGGTGTTGCCCCAGGCGGGCCCGGCCGTCGACATCAGCGCCGACTTGACCTGCTGCGCCGACCACGTCGGGTGCCGCTGGACGAGCAGCGCGGCAGCGCCCGCGACGTGCGGCGTCGCCATGCTCGTCCCGTCGAACACGGCGAACGGCGAGCCGGCGAACTCGCTCAGCGTGGAGGAAAGGATCTGGCCGCCAGGTGCGGCGAGGTCGGGCTTGAGCAGATGGCCGAACGCCGTCGGACCCGCCGAGGAGAAGCTCGTGATGATGCCGCTGCGTCCTGTGGCGATGTCCTCGTACGTCCGCCCGATGCGAATCTGAATGCGACCGGACGCGCTCATCGCGTTCCGGAGCGCCGCTCCGTCGACGTCGGCGACCATGCCGCTTGGGATCGGCAGCTGGATCGGGAGCGGATTCGCCTCGCCGAACCGGTTGTCGACGAGGATGATCCCGGTCGCACCCGCCCGCTGCGCCCGCCCGGCCTTCGAGGCAAACGAGCACGAGCCGCGAGACACCAGCGCGATCAGGCCGTTCAGCGCGTTCGCAGGCAGCGGATTGTCCGAGCCGTTCGGGTCGGCACCGCCGGCGCAGAGCTGACGGTCCACCGGCTGGCCGTTGCGCCCGGTGATCTTGCCGACGTCGACGAGCTGCTGGTTCGAGTTCGCCCACGTGTCGGGCGTCTCGCCTCTCGTCTGGACCGGCAGGTGCAGGATCTCCTTGTTGGTCGAGTCGAATGCGACGAGCGCGGGCGCGAACACCTGCGAGTTCGAGACGGCGGCGACCGAGATCGCATCAGGCGCTGTGCCCGGGGAACCGGCCGAGCCGAAGCCGAAGTCGTCGCGGTCGTTCCCCGCTGCGATGACGGGAACGACGCCCGCCGCCGCAACGTTGTTCGTCGCCGCGATCAGGACGTCGTTCAGCGGCTCGGCCGCGGGACCACCACCGGAGAAGTTGATGACGTCCATGCCGTCCTTGACCGTCTGTTCGAACGCCTCGGCGATCTCCGGCGACTCGGCGATGTGGCCGATGGGCGTCGGGAGGCTGAAGACTCGGTAGTTGCCGATGAAGGCCTTCGGTGCGATGCCGGTGAGCCCGCAGGTGGGCGGATGGTCGTTCCCGACCGGTGCGCAGGTGCCCGCGTCGCCTGCAGCGATGCCGGCGACGTGCGTGCCGTGGAACGACGCCTTGCGGTCGAGCGCGAGCTTCGCCGGCGCGTCCGACCCGGGGCCTGGATACGCGCGCGCGACGATGATCTTTCCGTTCGTGAACTGTGTCTGGCCCATCGGAAAGCCCGTGGGCGCCGTGAAGCCGGCACCGCTCAGGAACGGGTTCGTGTTGTCGACGCCGTCGTCGACGATGCCGATCTTCACGCCCTCGCCGTTTGCGCCGGTCGCGTTGTGGAAGACGTCGGCGCCGATCACGGTCGGGCTACGGTTGAGAGCGAGTTGATAGGTGAAGCTCGGCCAGACGCGACCCGCGAAGCTTTGCCGCGAGAGCTTCGCCAGTTGCCGGGCCGGGATCGACACGGCGAACCCGTTGAGCACGACCTGGTAGCGCCACGACACGCGCGCGTCGGGCAGCGCCCTGTGCAGCTGCGCGATTGCGACGGCCTGCTCGTTCTCGATCCTGCGCAGGTACTCCTTCGAGGCAGTGGAACGGACGTTCAGCCGGTGCGCCGACCCGGCTGCGTAGAGGCCGCGGCCGTAGGCCCGCGCGAGCGGCGGCAGCTTCATAGAGACGATGACGCGCACACGGCTGCTGCCGTGCCCCTTCGGAATCGTCACGGTGCCGTGGCGCACGAGCGGCACGATGCGCTCGCCGAAGTCGCGATGGATCGGCCGGAACGCACCTGAGGCTGCCGGAACGACCGTCAGCGCCGCAAGCGCAGCAAAGAGAAGAAGGCGGCGCAAGAACGCCCAATGTAGCCGAAAATCCATAAAGTCCTCACGTGAATTTCGAGGGGAAGACGGGGCTCGTTCTCGGGGTCGCGAACAAGCGCTCGATCGCGTGGGCGATCGCGCGGCGGCTCGCCGATGGCGGCGCGCGGCTTGCGTTCACGTACCAGGGAGAGCGGATCGAAGAGAACGTCCGCGACCTCGCTGCGCAGGTCGACAGCCCACTCGTCACCGCGTGCGACGTCCGCTCCGACGAGGACATCGCCCGCGTCTTCAGTGAGGTCGGCGAGGCGTTCGACGGCGGACTCGACCTGCTCGTGCACTCGGTTGCGTTCGCCGCGGCCGAGGATCTCGAGGGCCGGTTCACGGACACGCCGCGCGAGCGTTTCTGGCTCGCGCTCGACGTGAGCGCGTACTCGCTCGTCGCGTGTGCGCGCGCGGCCGAGCCGCTGTTCGAGGCGCGCGGCGGCGGAGCAATCGTGACGATGACGTACCTCGGCGGCGAGCGCGCCGTGCCGCATTACAACGTCATGGGCGTTGCGAAGTCCGCGCTCGACTCGTCGGTGAAGTACCTCGCGTGGGACCTCGGGCAGAAGAACGTCCGCGTCAATGCGATCTCCGCAGGGCCGGTGCGCACGCTCTCGGCGCGCTCGATCGCGGGGTTCCCGACGATGGAGGCGATCGTCGAGGAGCGCGCCCCGCTACGCCGACACGTCGACGCCGACGACGTCGGCGCCGCTGCCGCGTATCTCCTCAGCGACGAAGCGCGCAACGTCACGGCGACGACGCTGTACGTCGACAGCGGCTACCACGCGATGGGTATGTAGGGACCGTCACGTGGTTGCCTTGGATTGGAGTGGCGAAAGGGCGTCGGTTGAGGGCGTGATTCGCAGCTGTGCATGACGCCGGTGTTGCCCCGGTGGTGTCGCGAACGCGCGCCGGGAAGATCGCCTGGGACGTTGTCGAGCTCGCGATGGGGTCGGCGCAGGACCGCTATGGAGAAGCCGGCAGGATCTGCTCGGACCCGAGCGTCCAGGTGAAGCGTGTCAGCGTGTCGTTCGGGGCGACGCCACTGGGCCGGAGGCCACGTCGCACGAAGAGCGTTGGCACGTCGGCGCCCAGAGCGACGGCCATTCGCGTGTGTCCTATGCCATCGGTCCGCCAGCGATCGGAGAGGCCGACGACGAGCAAGCGGGCGTCGCGGGACGCCTCGAGGACACCTGCGCCGCCGGCGGGGACGAGAACGGGCTCGGTCACGGTTCCAACAACCTGCTGTACCAGTAGTGAGGCGCGGGCAAGGAGCCGGCTGGCGTCGCGGCGCCCGAGAGCAGGATTCGCCTCGGTTCCGAGGAGCCGGAGCGTGGTCTCGAGCGACTGCGCGAGCCAGGCGGCCACCTCGATCGCGGTCCAGTCGTGCTCGGCGCCTCCGAACGGCGTCACGACCGGTCCGGCGGCCATCTCTCCAGTCCCGGAGAGCACACCGACATCGCAGGGTGCGCGCTCTAGGACGGTCCCGAGATCTTGGTCGGGGCGACCGCTCTCGAGGAGGGCGGATCCCGCGTCGAGCAGGGTGAGTTCGACATCGTGCTCGGTGGCGAGTCGCACGACGTCCGCCCCCGGCTCGCCCGTCGTGTAAGCGGCTACGCGTGACGTGACGCCTCGCTGGGCGAGAGCATGTCGGCGTTCGGAGAGCGCAGCGCTCGAGGCCGCGAGCTCACCGTTGTCGCGCAGGAGCAAGGCCAGGATGACCTCGCGCGCAGGCCGCCGGGCGAGCGGTTCGGCGATCGCCAGGAGGCCGTCGAGCCGGCCCGGGTCGGTCGCGACGACCATGATCGCTCGCTGTCGAGGCGCCGCGAGTGGCTCCTGCGAAGTCAGGGCTGGGTCATGTCGGAGGATCGCCAGCTCGAGCTCGTGGAGGGCCGGACTCGGCTCGATGCCGAGCTCGTCGACGAGTAGCCGCCGGGTTTCGTGGTAGACCTCGAGCGCATCGACCTGGCGACCTGAGCCGTAGAGCGCTTGCATCAGGACGGCCCGCGGCCGCTCGCGGAGCGGGTGCTCGAGAACGAGCGCTTGGACCTCTCCGACGATCTCGGCGTAGCGCCCGAGAGCGAGGTCGGCCTCGAACCGGCGCTCGAGCGCCTCCAGGCGGAGCTCCTCGAGCCGAGGAATCTCGGCTTGCGCGAACCACTCGTGGGCGAGGTCGGCAAGCGCCGGCCCGCGCCAGAGGTCGAGACCTTCGCGTAGACGTTGCGCCGCGAGCTCGGGTGCCGCCCGCCGCGCCTCCTCGACCAGCGCCTCGAAGCGGAGCAGGTCGAGCTCGTCCAGACCGACGCGGATCACGTAACCCGGTTCCTGCGTGACGATCGCCTCGCTCGGAGCGAGCGCCTTGCGGAGCTGTGAGACGTGGTACTGCAGCGCGTTGGCGGCGGTCCTGGGCGGCTCAGCGCGCCAGAGCTCGTGGATGAGCCGGTCTGCTGAGACGACCTCGTTCGCGCGCGTGAGAAGAAGCGCGAGAAGCGTACGCTGCCTCGCGCCGCCGAGCGGGAGAACACCGCCCTGCTCGACGACCTCGAGCGGTCCCAGGATGCGGAACTCCACGTCTCCTCCTCGCGGACTCGTTCTCGTCTGCGGCGGCGACGCTAACACCCCGCCGCCGGCTCAGCCGAGGCTCAGTGGTGCCTCAGCAGCGGCATCGACCATTACTGGTCGCCGCTGCCTGCGGCGTAGTCTTGAAGCCGGAGGAGAGCGGATGCCGTGATCGGTCGCACAGAGATCGGGATCGGATCGGAGTTCGTCGGCTATCGGATCGACGAGCTGGTCGGCCGAGGTGGGATGGGCATCGTCTACCGGGCCTACGACCTGCGCCTGAAGCGGACGGTGGCGCTGAAGCTCGTCACGCCTGAGCTGGCGCTCGACGAACGCTTCCGCGAACGCTTCGCCCGGGAGACAGAGCTCGCCATCTCGCTCGAGCATCCAAACGTCGTGCCGATCCACGACGCCGGAGACGTGGCCGGTCGCCTCTACCTCGCGATGCGCCTCGTCGCCGGAACCGATCTGCGAAAGCTCCTGCGCGCGCAGGGCGCGCTCGAGCCGTCCCGTGCCCTCGCGATCTGCCGCCAGGTCGCGAACGCACTCGATGCGGCACACGCGAAGGGACTCGTCCATCGAGACGTCAAGCCGTCCAACATCCTGCTCGACGAGGCCGAGCACGTCTATCTCGCCGACTTCGGCCTGACCAGGCGTCTCGAGGAGAAGGGCGCCCGAGAGGGCGAAGGTCGCTCGGTCGGGACGCCTGCATACCTTGCCCCTGAGCAAATCGAGGGCGGACCCGTCGACGCGCGCGCGGACGTCTACTCGCTCGGATGTGTCCTCCACGAGTGCCTCACCGGAGAGGCGCCGTTCGTCCACGGCTCGCGGCTGGCGGTCGCGTGGGCGCACCTGGAGGAGGAGCCGCCGAGCGCGAGCGAGCGCGCCTCGGACTTGCCCACGGCGATCGACGCCGTGCTCCGCGGCGCGATGGCGAAGTCGCCCGACGAGCGGTATCGGACCTGCACGGCGCTCATCGAGGCAGCGGAGGCTGCCTTTGGCATTCGACCACGGCCGCGCGGGCGCAGGCGCCTGGTCGTCCTAGCGCTCGGCGCGGCGACGCTCGCAGCGGTCGCGGCGGTCGCGGCGGCAATCCTCCTCGGTGGAGGTGATGCCACGCCGACAGTCGTGCCGGACAGCCTGGTGAAGATCGATCTCGAGTCCGGCAAGATCGTCGACGTCGTCCCCGTGGGCAGGATCCCGGGAACACAGATCAAGATCGTCGGCCGGTACGTGTTTGCGGCGAGCGAAGGCGACGGGACGCTGACGCGGGTCGACACCCGCACGGGCGCTGTCGTGACCTCGGGGAAGTTCGATGCCAGCGACGGCCTCGCCGCAGAGGGCGCGAAGCGGGTGTGGGTCGCAAGCGTCGGCCGCCGGCAGGTCACGTCGGTCGACGCTGCGCTGCCGCTCGTCGATCCCGGGCTCGCGATCCCCACTCCACGCGTTCCGCTTCCAAGAGGCACAACAGCGACTTCTCTCACAGTCGGCGGCGGCGCGCTCTGGATTGCGTCGATTCACGGGGCGCAGGGGGGCGGCGTGGTCGAACGCTGGCGGCTCCACCCCCTTGGACGGCAGCGGACGTACCAACTCGGATACCTCGAGTTTGGGAACGACGTCACGTTCGGCTACGGCGCCGCCTGGATCGCGCTCGGCGCGCCCGCCGACACCGTGCTTCGCATCGATGCGCCGGGTGGTCGAGCGAGACGCATTCCGGTCGGGACCTTCACGGTCGGAGTCGCAGCCGGCTTCGGCTCTGTCTGGGTCGTGGAGAGGGATGACGACACGGTTCGTCGGATCGATCCGGTGACAGGTCGCACCCAGCGAGTCATCGCCGTGGGGCACATGCCCGCTGGTGTCGCGGTCGGTCTGGGGTCGGTCTGGGTCACGAGCCAGTGCGCCGGCGCGCTGTCGCGCATCGATCCCGCCACCAATCGAGTCGTCGGGACGATCAAGCTCGGCCATCACCCTTTCGATCTCGCGGTCGGCGGCGACTTCGCCTGGGTCGGCGTCGGCAAGAACGTGTACTTCGGAACCTGTCCGTAACCCCGGGCTGAACTCCTCAGCGCACGCTCAGCGCCTCGCCAGTGCGGTTCGCCACGATCGTGACATGGACGCGGAAGGAGCACGATGTTGCGTGGCCAGACCGCCTCAGCGCACCCTCAGGCCCCCCTCAGCGCCGACGGTAACGCTACCCCGGACGTTGTTGTCATCCGACACGAGGAGGAGCAATGAGGGCCAAGCATGGCTTCGGGAAAGGGTCAGTTGTTCTCGTCGGCGTGGTGTTGGCTGGCGTCGTCGCGGTGACGGCTGCCTGGACGAGCGCCCGCGCTGCGCCGGTGCGTCTCTACTGGGCTAACGGCACGCCCGGGTGGGGTGCGAAGCCGGCTGCGACGACGAGTGGACCGGCGGTGGCGCCGGGGACGCCGCACGAGGGCGCGAGTCCTCCGAAGGATGCGTTGCCGGAGGAGCTCTCGTTCGACGCGAATGGCAGCGTCGTACTCCTCCGACGCGACGGGAGACGGTTGCCGTTCCTGTCCGGGATCTTCCAGCCGCGCGGTGAGCGGCAGCGTCACCTCTACGGCGGCGTCGCGTGGTCGCCCGACGGCTCGAAGCTGCTCGCTCTGCGTTGGGGGTACGGCCTGCGAGCGCTCGAGGTGACGGACGAGACCGGAAAGGTGGTCTGGACGGTCGCCGACCGCTACGTCTCCGACGGTCGCTGGTCGCCCGACGGCACCCGGATTGCCTTCGTCCACGTCTACCCCGAGCCCGCATTCGACTACGTGCTCTTCGTCGCGTCGATCGACAGACGCGTGCTGACTCGGATCCAAGCGCACGTCCGGGAGTTCTCATGGTCCCCGGACGGGACGAAGCTCGCATACCCCGCGTGCGCGAGGCCCTGCGGGCCCTCGCGTGCGCAAGGTGCCCACGCGCTCGTGATCGCGGATGCCACCGGTCGTCGTGCGCCCCATCCCGTCCCGCTCCCAACGGGTGCGGGGGCACCCGGGCGGACGGTAACGGACGTGGAATGGTCCCCCGACGGGTCGCTCATCGCCTTCGTCTCCCATGACGACGTCGGCGAGCACCTCAACGTCGTCCATCCGGACGGCAGCTCGTTCCGCCGGGTGGCAGACGGGGACGACTCGCCGCCTAGAGGTGAGGGAGCCGCGTTGACCAGGGTGAGATGGTCCCCCGACGGGTCGCTCATCGCCTTCCTCTCCCACGACGACGTCGGCTGGCACCTCGACGTCGCCCGCCCGGACGGCAGCTCGTT
>DASVFB010000212.1:0-13690 GCA_036380275.1 Gaiellaceae bacterium
CGTCCTCAGTCTCGCCCGAGCGGTGCGACACGACCACGCCGTAGTCGTGTTGCTGGGCCAGCTCGATCGTCTCGAGGGTCTCGGTCAGCGTGCCGATCTGGTTCACCTTGACGAGGATCGCGTTCGCGATTCCCTCATTGATCCCGCGCTGCAGGATCGACGGGTTCGTGACGAAAACGTCGTCGCCGACGAGCTGCACGCCCACGCCGAGCCGGTCCGTGAGGGCATGCCACGCATCCCAGTCGTTCTCGGCGACGCCGTCCTCGATCGAGACGAGCGGGTAGCGCTCCAGCAGTTCCGCGTAGAAGTCCGACATCGCCGCGCCGTCTGCCTCACGACCCTCGAAGCGATACGTCCCGTCCTCGAAGAACTCGCTTGCCGCAGGATCAAGCGCAATCGCGACGTTCTCACGGTGACCTGCGCGCTCGGCTGCTTCGAGGATCGCATCGATCGCGTCGTCGGACGATCCGAGGTCCGGCGCGAAGCCGCCCTCGTCGCCGACCGCCGTGGAGAGGCCGCGCTCATGCAGAACGTCCTTCAGCGCGTGGAACGTCTCCGAGCCGATGCGGAGCGCTTCGGCGAACGTCGGCGCACCGGCGGGGACGAGCATGAACTCCTGCAGGTCGATCGAGTTCTGCGCATGCGCGCCGCCGTTGATGACGTTCATCAGCGGCACGGGCAGCGTGTGCGCGTCATCGCCGCCGAGCCAGCGATACAGCGGGAGGTTCGCCTCCGCCGCGGCCGCCTTCGCCGCTGCTAGCGACACTCCGAGAATCGCATTCGCGCCGAGCCGCCCTTTGTTCGGCGTGCCGTCTGCCTCGATCATTGCCTGGTCGACCGCGCGCTGGTCCACCGCGTCGATTCCTCGCACCGCGTTCGCGAGCTCGCCCTCGACGTTCGCTACTGCCTTCGTCACGCCTTTGCCGCCGTACGTAAGGCCGCCGTCGCGGAGCTCCACGGCCTCGAGCTGCCCGGTCGAGGCGCCGGACGGCACGGCCGCGCGACCGAACGCTCCCGACTCGAGCCGCACGTCCACCTCGACGGTCGGGTTGCCCCGCGAGTCGAGGATCTGCCTCGCGTTGACCGATGCGATCGCGCTCACCGAAACTCCTCCTTCGCCTCGTCGAAGTACGCGTCCTTCGCCTCGAGGCTCAGGTCGGCGAACGTTTCGCCCGCCGCGGACGCGCGCTCCTCCGCGCGCTCGACGCGCTCGCGAAAACGCTGCGACATCGACCGAAGCGCAAGTTCAGGATCGACGTTGATGCGCCGTGCGACGTTCACCGCGGCAAACAGCACGTCGCCGAGCTCCTCGAAGACGTGCGCATCGGGCTCGGTCTCGGGCGCAGGCTCGCCGCCCGCCACGTCGATCGCCTCCTTCAGCTCGAGCACCTCGTCGTCGAGATCGGCGAGCGCACCATGGACGTCCGGGTACTCGAAGTCGATCGCAGCCGCGCGGCGTTGCACCTTCCGCGCGTAGAGGAGCGACGGCAGATTCTCCGGCACGTCGTGGAAGATGCCCGAGCGCCCTTCCTGGTCACGCTTGATCGCCTCCCAGTTCGAACGCACGCGGCCGGCCGTCTCGGCCTCGACTCCGCCGAAGACGTGCGGGTGCCGGCGCACGAGCTTCTCGTAAACCAGCCGCGCTGCCTGCTCGAGGTCTCCGTGCCCGCGCTCCTCGAGGAGCAGCGCGAGGAAGTAGACCTGGAAGAGCAGATCGCCCAGCTCGTCGAGCAGCTTCTCGTCGTCGCGTGCGACGGCGGCGTCGGCGACCTCGTAGGCCTCCTCGATCGTGTGCGGGACGATCGTCCGCGCGGTCTGCTCGCGATCCCACGGACAATCGCGCCGCAGTCGGCGAGTCAACTCCTGTAGCTCGACCAGGGCCCCGGCGAGGCCGGACACGCTTAACCGTTCGTGCTCGTGGCGGCCGTCGTCGTCGCCGGCGGTGCGTACCCGGTCTGGTACGAAACCTTGCCGTCGAAGTCCTTCTTCAGCTTCGTCGACCAGTTCGTGGTCGCCGTACTCTTCTTCTGCTGAAGGAGCTGCGTGCGGATCGTCTTCTTGACCTTCGCGAACGGCGTGGTCTTCGCCGCCTGGACGGCACCGAGCGCCTTGATGATGTGGAAGCCGAAGTCGGTCTTGATCGGATGTGAGATCGCGCCCGTCTGCAGGAGGAACGCGGTCTGGTCGAACGGACCGACCGTCGTACCCTTCGTGATCGTCAGCTTGCCGCCGGCGTTCTTCGAGCCTGGATCCTGTGAGTACTGCTTGGCCAGCTTGGCAAAGTTCTCGCCGGATTTCGCACGCTTGTAGAGCTTGTCGGCGAGCACCTTCGTCTTGACCAGGATGTGCGCAACGTCACGCTGCTCGGGCGTTCCGTACTGCGACTGGTGCTGGTTGTAGTACTTCTGGAGCTCGGCGTCGCTGACCTTTACGTTGCTCGTCACCTTCTTGAAAATCTTCTCCTGGATCAGCTGGGCCTTGATGTCTGTCCTCACCTGCTCGTCGGTTAGACCCTGCTGCTTCAGCTGCTTCTTGTAACGCGAGTCGCTGCCGCCGAAGTACTGCTTCTTGATCTTGTCGAGCCGGTCGTTGATCTCCTTGTCGGAGACCGTGACTCCGAGCTTCTCAGCCTCCTGCTGGAACTCCGCGCGCTGGACGAGGTACTGCACCGCCTGGTTCTTCAGCGTCGCGTACTCCGTCGTGCCGGCCTTCGGGAAGGGACGCTTCTGCGTCGCGTAGCTCTTCTGGGCCTGCGCGAGCAGGGCGTCGAACTGCGCCTGCGTTATGGTCTGATCGCCCACCTGGGCGATCGCGTCGCTCGGGACGCCCCCGCCGCCCCCGCCGCACCCGGCGAGGACCGCAACAAGAGCCGCAACAAGAAACGTGGTCGGGACGTAACGCATAAGGAACGAACGCCACAACCGCGTGCTCAGGCTGCCTGGCGTGCGGCCAGAATAGCATCAACGAGCGAAGCCGCCCCCGCGAATGAATCGCTTCTTAACGTAACTTCACGGTTCGCCGTCGAGTACACGGCGGTGTCCGCTCGGCCGCGGAGCACGCGGAGCTCGCCCGAGCCCAGAACGAGCGGCCCGACCGACGCGCGGCCGCCTCGGTACACGAGGTAATCGGCCCCGAGCGTCGCCAGTTTCAGCTTCGCCTCCTGAATCGCGAACAAGTTGTCGACCGGCTCGGGGACATCGCCGTAGCGATCCTCGATCGCGGCGTGGAGCTCGCGGAGCTCGTCCTCCGTCTCGGAGAGCGCGAGCCGGCGGTGGAGGTCGATCTTCAGCGCTTCCGACGCGATGTAGCCCGCAGGCACGTATGCATCGACACGAGCGTCGACGCGCACCGGGCGAGCTGCCACGCGGCGTTGCCCGGAGAGTTCGGCCACGGCTTCCGCGAGCAGCTCGACGTAGAGCTCGAATCCGAGCGCTGCGACGTGACCCGACTGCTCGTCGCCGAGCAGGTTTCCTGCGCCGCGTATCTCGAGGTCGCGCATCGCGATCGCGAAGCCCGAGCCGAGCTCCGTGTGATCGGCCAGCGTCGCGAGCCGGGCTCGCGCCTCCGGCGTCAGCTCGGATGCGTCGGGATAGAAGAGGTACGCGTGTGCGGTCAGATCGGAGCGGCCGACGCGGCCGCGGATCTGGTAGAGCTGCGCGAGGCCGAGCGCGTCAGCGCGCTCGACGATCAGCGTGTTCGCCTGCGGGATGTCGATGCCCGACTCGATGATCGTCGTCGAGACGAGGACGTCCGCGTCGCCACGGAGGAACGCATGCATCTTCTCCTCGAGCTGGCGCTCGCGCATCTGACCGTGTGCGACCAGAAAGCGCAGCTCGGGAGTGAGCTGCTGCAGCTTTTGCGCCGCCTCCTCGATCGTCTCGACGCGGTTGTGCAGATAGAACGACTGGCCGCCGCGGTCGTGCTCCCGCTTCAGTGCCGACTGCACGACCTCCTCGTCGTACTCGCTCACGGTGGTGCGGATCGGACGGCGGCCCTGCGGGGGCGTCTCAATGATCGAGATGTCGCGGAGGCCGGACAGCGACATGTGCAACGTCCGCGGGATCGGCGTCGCCGACAGCGCGAGGACATCGACCTCGAGCCGGAGCGCGCGCAGCAACTCTTTCTGTGCGACGCCGAAGCGCTGCTCCTCGTCGAGGATCACGAGCCCGAGGTTCTTGGGAATGACGTCGCGCGACAGCACGCGGTGCGTTCCGATCAGCACGTCGACCTTGCCTTCGGCGAAGTCCCTGAGCGTCTGCTTCTGCTCGGCGGTGCTCCGGAAGCGAGAGACCATCTCGACACGCACGGGGAAGTCGCGGTAGCGCTCGCGGAACGTGTTCCAGTGCTGCTCGGCGAGAATCGTCGTCGGCGCGAGCATCATCGCCTGCTTGCCGTTCACCGCCGCCGCGAACGCGGCGCGCACCGCGACCTCGGTCTTGCCGAAGCCGACGTCGCCGCAGACGAGCCGATCCATCGGACGCGGCGCCTCGAGGTCTTCCTTGACCTCCTCGATCGCGCGCTCCTGGTCGGGTGTCTCCCTGTACGGAAACGCCGCCTCGAGCTGCTGCAGCCACTCGTGCCTGAGATCGTATGCGTCACCCGGCGCCTGCTGCCGCTGCGCATATAGCGCAAGCAGCTCGCCCGCGAGCTCGCGCACCGCGGTCCGCGCACGCGTCTTGAGGTTCTGCCACGCCTTGCCGCCGAGCTTCGACAGCGAAGGCGCCGACGCATCGGCGCCGATGTACCGCGATACCTTGCCGATCTGCTCGTGCGGGACGTACAGGCGGTCGTCGCCGCGGAACGCGAGCAGTAGGTAGTCGCGCGTGACGCCGGCGACGGCCTTCGTCTCGAAACCGAGCAGCTTGCCGATGCCGTGGTCCTCATGCACTACGTAGTCGCCCGTACGTAGGTCGGCGAACGACTGCAGCGCACGCCCGATGCGCGCGGCCTCCGGCCTGCGTGCCCGCTTGCGGAAGAGCTGCGTGTCAGGCAGCAGGACGAGGTTGAGGTCGCGCCAGACGAAGCCACGGCGCGCCGGCGAGACGGCGAAGCGCGCCTGCGGCTCTTCGGGCAGCGCTTCCCCGCTCTCGAGCAGCGGCGCGTCCACGCGGCGGAGCAGGTTCTCGGTGCGCAGCGCATCGCCGCGGTGCGGGAACGCGACGATCACGCGGTGGCCTGCGCGCACGAACGCGTTCAATTCGTTCTCGGCCTCCGACAGGCCACGGGCCGCGAGGGCGGGTCGTTGCGCTTCGAACGAGAAAGGCTGCCCGGACGGCAGCTGGTCGAGCTTGGTCGCGCCCCTCAGGCCGATCGGTGCGAGTCCCTCCTCCTCCCAGACTTGACGGACCTCCTCCGGCTCCCAGACGAGATCGGGACCAGCCGGCAGCACAGGGACGAGATCGTCGGGAACGGTCGGCTCTTCGTACTCCAGGTCGATCCGCCGCTCCGCGGCGGCGTAGACCATCGCATCGTCGACGGAATGCAGCGCGCGCTGCGTGAACGGCGAAAACGCGCGCACCTGCTCGACCTCGTCCCCGAAGAACTCGATGCGCAGCGGCTCGCGGCCGGTCGTCGGGAAGACGTCGACGAGCCCGCCGCGGACGGCGAACTGTCCCCGGTCCTCGGCACGCTCGACTCGTTCGTAGCCGGCGAACGCGAGCGACTCGGTCAGCTGCTCGATCCCGGACTCCTCGCCCGGGGCGATGCGAATCGGCGCGGGACGACTGGACTCGGGGGGCATCCCCTCGGCAATCGCGGTAGCAGACACCACGACGAGCCCGCCGCGCTCCAGCACGTCGAGGGCGCGGGCGCGCTCGCCGACGAGGTGCGGCGGTGGCTGCAGCCCGGAGTCCCAGCGCACGCCGCGGCTCGGCAACAAGCCGGTGTGCTTCTGCCCGAGGAACCACGCCGCCGCCTCGGCGAGGTCGCGCGCATCCGCGTCCTCCGGGACGAGGACGGTCAGCGAGCGGCCGAGTTGCTCGTGCAGTGCCGCGACGAGGAGCGGTAGCGCGGGCTCGGAGACTCGGGCACTCGTCGGCAGCGCTGCGGCGAGTTCCTGCAGCCGCTCGAACTGCAGCAATTCGCGGACGAGCGCGAAGAGCACCGGGCGCTCGGAATCAGGCGAAATCTGCGATTTCGCCTGATGAAGACCGGACAGTCGCGCTGCGCGCGCGTGTCCTTTCTCGCTATTGGGAGGTTTTACTGCTTCGCTCAATGGTGGCGCCGGCGTGGCCAATGCCGCGCCTTCGACGTATCCAGCCTAATTGAACTGCGCCTGCGTGCGATCGAGGCCTTCGGCGTCGAGCTTCTCGATCGCATCGACGGCCCGGGCGACGATCGCCTCGGCGTCGTCGTGCGGCTCGAAGTCGGACAGCACGTAGTCCGCGAGCGAACGCCGGTCGCCGCGCTCGGGTCGCCCGACGCCGATGCGGAGGCGGAGAAACTCCTGCGTGCCGAGATGCTGTGCGATCGAGCGCAACCCGTTGTGGCCGGCAAGGCCGCCGCCTTGCCGCGCCTGCAGCCGTCCCAGGTCGAAGTCTCCCTCGTCGTGCACGACGAGCACGGCATCCGGCTCGACCTTGAAAAACTTCGCCGCGGCCGCGACCGAGCGACCCGACTCGTTCATGTACGTCTCCGGCTTGAGCAGCGCGACGCGGTGGCCGTCCAGGCGTAGCTCGGCGAGCTTGCCGTTGAACTTTCCACGCCAGGAGGCGCCGTGCCTTCGCGCGAGCTCCTCCAGGACCATCCAGCCGATGTTGTGCCGCGTGCGCGCGTACTCTCGACCGGGATTGCCAAGTCCGACGACGAGCAGATCGAGCGACGAGGCACGTTCGCCCCGGCGCCAGGGGAGACGCACTTAGCCCTCGGTGGTGCCGGACTCGCCCTCGTCCGAAGCCGGCGCCTCGCCCTCGGCGGCGCCCTCCGGACGCTCCTCGCCCTCCTCGAGCTCGCCCTCCTCGCCCTCGACGACCTCTTCCTCGGGCTCCTCGACGCGCGTCGGCATCGTCAGCGTCGCGAGAACTGTCTCGGGATCGTCGAGGAACGCCACGCCTTCGCTCGCGTCGAGATCGCCGAGGCGGAGGGTGTCCCCCATCGCCATCCCGCTGACGTCGAGCTGGAGGTGCTCCGGAACTTCCATCGGCAGCGCCTCCACGTTCACCTCGCGCGCGACCTGCGAAAGCGCGCCGCCCTCGCGCACGCCGGGTGCATCCTCGGCGCCGACGAGGATTATCGTCACCGACGCGGTGATCGCCACGTCCAGGCGAACCTCCTGCAGGTCGACGTGGACGAGCTTTCCGCGGAGCGGATCCTGCTGGTAGTCCTTGAGGATCGACGCGTGTGACCCGTCCTCACCGTCGAGGACGACGTCGAGAATCGTGTGCATCCCGCTGCCGCCGGTGAGCGCCCGCCTCAGGTCGCGCTCCGGGATCGAGATCGCGTGCGGCTCAGCGCCGCGGCCGTAGAGGATGCCCGGGATAAGTCCCTGCTTCCGCAGCCTGCGCGCCTCGCGCGACCCGGTGCGCTCACGCGGCGCCACTTCCAATTTGATCCGCTCGCCAGCCATCTCGGCGGCGAATGGTAGCTACTTGCGGGCTCTCCCAAGGCTCAAACGCCCGCCGGCAGGGCGGCTTGGCCGCCCTGCTCGCAACGAAACCATCGAAGCAACCCGCTCTCAAGCGCAGCCAAGGGTCACGCGCGCCGAAGGCGCGCCTGACGGTCTCACAAGGCCGAAATGCAAAGCATTTCGGCCTTCAAAAGAGCTGGTTCTCGCCGCCGAAGATGCCGCTGACCGACTCGTCGGAAAAGACGTTCATGATCGCCTCGGCGAGGAGGGCCGAGACGCTGAGTACCGTCATGTTCTTCGGCTGGCGGACGGCATTGAGGGGCACGGTGTCGGTGACGACGAGTCGCGAGATGCCCGAGTTGGGATCGTCGACCGCGTCGAGCGCCTCCTCCGAGAAGAGTGCATGCGTCACGAAGACGTTGACCTCTTCCGCTCCGTGGTCACGCAGTGCCTTCGCACCCGCAATCAACGTGCCGCCCGTCATCGACGAGTCGTCACCAATGATCGCCCTCTTGCCACGCACGCGGCCGGTCACCTCGGTGATCTCGACTTGCTCCTGGGCGGGCCGTGTCTTATGGATGATCGCGAAGCTCGCCTCGATCATCTCGGCGAAGCGGACGGTCTGCTTCGCGCGTCCAGCATCGGGAGCGACAGCGACGACACCCTCGCCAGTGAGGCCGAGATCGCGGAAGTGCGTCGCGAAAAGCTGCAGGGCGGTCATGTGATCGACCGGAATCGTGAAGAAGCCCTGGATCTGGCCAGCGTGCAAATCCATCGTCAACACTCGGTCGGCACCCGCCAGTTGGAGCGTGTCCGCGACGAGGCGTGCAGAGATCGGCTCGCGCGGCTTCGCCTTGCGGTCCTGCCGCGAATAGGGGAACCATGGAATGACCGCGGTGATCCGCTTTGCCGACGCGAGCTTCGCCGCCTGGATCATCAGCAGTAGCTCCATCAGGTTCTTGTCTACAGGCGGGCAGCCCGTCTGGACGAGGAAAACGTCCGCGCCGCGGATCGACTCCTCGTACCGGCAATACGTCTCGTCGTTCGCGAAGGTCTTCAGTGTGACCTCGCCGCACTCGACGCCGAGTTGTTCGCCAATCTTCTTCGCGAGCTCCGGGTGAGACCGACCCGCGAAGAGCATCAGCCGCTTCCACGGACCGCGCTCGATCCAGTGGCCCGGCCGGGGCTGCGCGGCCACTGCCTGGCCCTCGAGGCCCGGCAGCGCTAGCTCAGTCGTCGTCGCGGTTTCCATGCTTCTCGTAGACCCAGCCCTTCTTCGTGACCTGGCGTGGCGCGAAGCCTGCCAGGGAGCCCGGCGGAACATCTTCGGTAATGACTGCACCGGGCGCAAGCCAAGCATCGTCGCCAACCTCGACCGGCGCATCGAACGTATTGTCGACGCCGGTCCTGACGTTGCTCCCGATGCGCGTGGTCGCCTTCGGCTGACCGGCCTCGTGTTTGAAGTTCGCAGTGATGTTGCCGGCGCCGATGTTCGTATTCTCACCGATCTCGGCGTCCCCGATGTAGGAAAGGTGAGGGATCTTCGTGCGCGCGCCGACCGTGGACTTCTTCACCTCGACGAAGGCGCCGATCTTCGCGCTCTCGCCGACGCTCGTCCCCGGGCGGACGAAGGCGAATGGGCCAACCTCGACGCCGGACGCGATCCTGACGTCGCCGCGGATGACCGTGAACGGGTGAATGGTCACGTCCGGCTCGATCTCGACGCCGTCGTCGATCCACGTCGACTGCGGGTCGACGATCGTCACGCCCGCGAGCATGTGCGCCTCGTTGATGCGGTCGCGCAGCGCGGCGGCCGCGGTGGCGAGCTCGACGCGCGTGTTGACGCCCTCCGCCGCGGTCGAGTCGGGGGCGATGTGGATCGCGACCGGCTCGCCCTCGCCCACGAGGGAGGCGATTGCGTCGGTGAGATAGAGCTCGCCTTGCGCGTTGTGCGGATCCAGCCGTTCGACGGCCGGCCACAGCTTCTCCGCGGCGAAGACATAGATCGAGGAGTTGACTTCGCGTAGCTCCAGCTCGTCCGGCGTCGCATCCGCGGCCTCGACGATGCGCGCAAGGCGACCGTTGCCGTCGCGGACGAGGCGTCCGTAGGCGCGCGGGTCGGGCGGCTCGAACGATAGGACGGTTGCGGCGGCGCGCTCGCGGCGGTGCGTCTCCACGAGCGCGCGCAGTAGCTCCGGCGTGAGCAGCGGCGTGTCACCGGAGAGCACGAGCACCTCTCCGGTCGTCGACCCAAGCCGGTCGCGCGCTGCGCGAACGGCGTCGCCCGTCCCGAGCGGCTCCGCTTGCACGGCGACCTCGACTCCCGCGAAGCCGTCACGCGTCTGCGGCGATGCGACGACGACGACCGGCTCCGCGCCGGCGTCGCGCGCAGCCGCGATGACCCAGTCGACGACGCGCCGTCCGAGCAGCGGATGCAGATGCTTCGGCGTGGCCGAGCGCATTCGAGTGCCGAGCCCGGCGGCCATGACGACGGCTGCGACGTGTTCGTTCATCGGCGACAGGATGGCTGGGGCGCCAGGATTCGAACCTGGGATCGCGGGACCAAAACCCGCTGCCTTACCACTTGGCTACGCCCCAGGGATTCAGGCGGGCAGTCTACCGGCGGTCGGCGAAGATCAGGAAGAGCGCGACCGCGGCGAAGATCCCTGCGAGCACGAGGACGAACAGGCCGATGAAGTGCGAGAGCAGAACCGCGACGATTGCCAGCGCCTGCGATGCGGCCGCGGTCCACGAGACGTCCCTGATCGTGCCGCGCTGATCCTTGCCCCAGATGAAATACACCGGAATCGCGATCAGGCCGAGCGCGATGATCGTGTACTTCGAGATGCTGGCCGTGAGCGCCGCGAGAATTACCTCGGCCACGGCGATCCACAACGCCGTGCGCACCCTGTGCTGGCGAAGCCACCCGCCCGACGAGCTTTCCTGCTCGAGTGCGGTACCCGTGGTCATCCCGATCAACCGTACCACGCTGGTGCCGTGATCCAGACCCGGCCGCGATCGCGCAAACGGCGCGCTGCAGCCGCCGCGTCCTGCTCGTGCATGAAGAGCCCGTACACCGCCGGTCCGGCACCGCTCACGTCGGCGCGAAAGGCGCCGTCGGCGCGCAGGTCGTCGGCGAGCGGTGACTTCGCGAGGTCGTTCGGTGGCAGTGCGGCGAGATCAACGGTTCGCCTGACTGCGGCCAGCGATGCGAGCAACGCCGTGCGCCGCTCGCCGAAGCCGTCGCCGGCGTCGAACGCCTCATAGACACTTGCCGTCGACAGCTTCCGCGCATCATCCGGCAACACGAGGACGACCCAGTAATCCTGCGGAAGGTCGAGGGGCTCGACGTCGGTCCCCGTGCCCGTGGCGAGCTGCGGGCCAGAGGTGAGGAAGAACGGTACGTCCGAGCCGAGCCGAGCCGCGAGCTCGTACAACCGGTCGTCGGCAAGTGGCTCGGCGAGCGACTCATTCGCGAGCGCGAGCGCCGTCGCGGCGTCGGAGCTGCCGCCGCCCAGGCCGGCCGCGACCGGAATGTGCTTCTCGATCCGCGCTCGCCAGCACGTTCCAGTCTCCGCACGAAGCATGTCGAGTGCCCGCCGGACGAGTGTCTCGCCGGCGAACCCGGTGACGCTCGGCTCGGGCGCCGGCTCGACCTCGATCCGGTCGGCGAGATCGATCCGCTGCAAGACGGTCACGAGTTCGTGGTAGCCGTCGTCGCGCCGAGGGCCGACGACGAGTGCGAGATTGATCTTTGCGGTCGCGGACCCGCGAGTCACAGCGCTTCCGCGAGAGCGACGAACTCCGCCGGCTCGAGCGCCTCCGCCCGCGCGTCGGGCTCTCGGCCGAGCGCCCTCAGCGCGTCCTCCGCACGCTCGCGCGACGCGACGCCGCTGAGCGCGAGCGAGTTCGGGAGCGTCTTGCGCCGATGGGCGAAGCCGGCCTCGACGACTCGCTTCACCGCGGTCCAGTCGGCAGGCAGCAGCGTCCGCGTGAAGGCGACGAGCGCCGAGTCGACGTTCGGACGCGGGCGGAACACCTCGCGGGTGACCGGATGCCACCCCGTGCGCTCGGTCGCAAGCTGAACGAGTACGGAGACGCCGCCGTACGCCTTCGTCCGCGGCCTGGCGAAGAAACGGTCTGCGACCTCGCGTTGCACCATTACGCACCAGCGCTCGACACCGGGCAGGCGGTCGAGACTCTCGACGACGATCGGCGTCGCAACGTTGTACGGCAGGTTCGCGACGAGCTTGCGCGGCGTTGGGTCGAGCGCGCCGAGGTCGAGCCTGAGCGCGTCGCCCCAGTGCACGAGGACGTTCGCGCTCGTGGGCAAGAACGGTTCCAGCGAGCGATCGATCTCGACGGCATGCACGAATGCAACGCGATCGGCGAGAAAGCGCGTAAGGATGCCCCGCCCTGGGCCGATTTCGAGCACTACGTCGGCAGGCGACAGCTCCGCGAGCCGCTCGATGACGCGCAGGATGTTCTCGTCGACGAGGAAATGCTGGCCGAGCTCCTTTTTGGCCTTCGCGCTCACAGGCCGAAGCAGCGCGAGGCGTTTGCATCGATTTGCGCGGCGAGCTCCGTCGCGTCGGCGTTGCGGGCGCGCGCGAGGGCGGCAACGGTGTGGACGACGTTCGCGGGCTCGTTCGGCCTTCCGCGCCGTGGATCCGGCGCGAGATACGGCGAGTCGGTCTCGGCGAGCAAACGCTCCGACGGGACTGCAAATGCCGCCGAACGGAGATCGTGCGCGTTCTTGTATGTCACGTTCCCGGCGAAGGACACGTACCAGCCGCGTTCGACCGCCGGCTCGAGCATGGGTAGCGACGAGAAGCAGTGGAGCACAACGGTGCCTCCGAATCCGTCGAGGCCCGCGAGCGTGTCCTCGTCTGCGGCGCGCGTGTGGATGATCACGGGCTTCTGTAAATCGGCGGCGAGCTCGAGCTGCGCGTCGAAGATCCGGCGCTGGGCATCGCGCGGCGCGTAGTCGCGGAAGTAGTCGAGCCCGGTCTCTCCGACCGCGACGGCCTTCGGATGCGCGAGCGACTCGCGCAGCGGCGCGATGTCTCCGTCACTCGCCTCGTGTGGGTGGATGCCGAGCACTGCGACCACGCCGTCGTGCCGATCCGCGATCTCGAGTGTCGACCGCCACGACGCCTCCTTGGTCCCGACCGAGACGATGCGCGTGACGCCGGCTTCGGCGGCGCGCTCGACGAGCACATCCGCGGGCTCCGCACACGCGTCGAGGTGCGCGTGCGTGTCGATCACGGCGCCGCGGCGGGCAGCTCGACGCGCGGGAAGAGCGGAGTCGCGGGCTCGATGCCTTCCGCGGGGACCGCGGTTCGGCTCCGAATACGCTCGAGCGAGAGGTCGTCCGCGGGCTGACCGAGTGCCGCGAGGATCCGCGGCGCGCTGTCCGGCAGATACGGCGCGAGCGCGACGGCGATCGCGGTCAAGCCGTCGGCGAGGTTGTAGAGCACCGCCGTGAGCTCGGCGGACCGCGTCTCGTCCTTGGCGAGTTGCCACGGCGCGGATTCCTCGACGTACTGGTTGAGGCGGCGGACGAGCAGCCAGATCTCGTCGAGCGCGTTCGTGATCTCGAAGCGATCGAGCGCCGACACGAGCTTTTCGCGCAACCCGTCGACGTCCCACGGGGGATCGGCATCCGTCTGCTCGAGCACGCCGTCGCGGTAGCGCGCGATCATCGCCGTCGACCGCGACACGAGGTTGCCGAGGTCGTTTGCGAGCTCACGCTCGTACCGCTCGCGGACGTCGTCGACCGAGACGTTGCCGTCTTGCCCGAACGTCGTGGCGCGCGCGGCATAGAAGCGCACCGCGTCGGCGCCGTAGACGTCGATCAGCTCGAGTGGATTGATGACGTTGCCGAGCGATTTCGACATCTTGCGATTGTCGAAGTTGAGGTAGCCGTGCACGAACAACTGCTTCGGCGGCTCCTCGCCCGCAGAGAGCAACAGCGCCGGCCAATAGACGCAGTGGAAGCGCAGGATGTCCTTCGCGAGCAGATGCACCGCCGGCCAGAAACGCTCGAGGTTCTCCCCCGGCGCGTAGCTCAGAGCACTGCGGTAGTTGACGAGCGCGTCTGCCCAGACGTACGCGACCTGATCG
>DASVFB010000213.1:0-3624 GCA_036380275.1 Gaiellaceae bacterium
AAAGCGATCGGCGAGGATCCAGGCGATCTCTCGTCGCTCGAGAATCCCGAGTCACTGGAGGAGATCGAAAGCCTTGCCAGAGCTTGACGGACAGATTGCACTCGTTACCGGCGGCGGCCGCGGGATCGGCGCCAACATCGCACGCGAATTGCGACACGCAGGGGCTCGTGTGGCGGTGGCCGCGCGCACCGGCGAGCAGATCGAAGAGCTTGCGGTCGAGATCGACGCCCTACCCGTCGTCGCCGATGTGTCCGAGCGCGACTCGGTGGAGTCGATGGTGCGCGCCGTAGAAATCGGGCTCGGGCCGATCGACATCCTCTGTGCGAACGCCGGCATCGGCAGCCGCGACGGGTCTGCGTGGGAGACGGACCCGGATGAATGGTGGCGCGTGTTCGAGGTGAACGTGCTCGGCGTGTACCTCACGTGCCGCGCGGTCATCCCCGGGATGCTCGAGCGCGGACGCGGGCGCATCGTGATCACCGGAAGCGGAGCGGCGTACCTGCCGACGTCGTCGAACTCTGCGTACTCAGCGTCGAAGGCCGCGGTGTGGCGCTTCGGGGAGATCCTTGCGAAGCAGCTCGAGGGGCGGATTCCGGTGTTCATCTTCTCGCCGGGGCTCGTTCGCACACAGATGACGGACTGGGCGCCCGACGACGCGCCGTGGACTCCGCCCGAGCTCGCGCCGCGGCTCGTGCGCGTGCTCACGTCGGGCCGGGCGGACGCGCTCGCGGGGCGGTACCTCCATGCCGAGCACGACGACATCGAAGATTTGATCAGCCGTTCCGACCAGATTCGCGAGGATGACCTCAACGCGATAAGGCTGCGGCGGTGAGTCTGCTAGTTTTCGCCTGAGAGGCGAAAACAGATGAGGCTTGCGCTCGCGCAGATCAACACGGTCGTCGGCGACCTCGACGGGAACCGCGATCTAATCCATTCCCGCCTCGACGAGGCGCGAACGGATGGCGCGGACCTCGTCCTCTTCCCGGAGCTCGCCGTCACCGGCTACCCGCCGGAGGACCTACTCCTGCGCTCCGGGTTCGTGCGTGCCGCGGCCCACTCCCTCGAGCAGATCGCCTTGCAAACGCGAGACGTTGTCGCGATCGTCGGCTTCCCCTACTTCGACACCGACCTCTACAACGCGTGCGCCGTGTGCGCCGACGGCGAGGTGAAGGCCGTTTACCGCAAGCGCTTTCTGCCGAACTACGGCGTCTTCGACGAGGACCGCTACTTCGCACCCGGTCGTGATTTGGTGCTGCTCGAGATCGGCGAGACGCTCGTCGGCCTGACGATCTGCGAGGACATGTGGCAGCCGGGGCCCCCGGCGACCGATCTCGCGCTCGCAGGCGCCGAGCTGCTCGTGAACATCAGCGCGTCGCCTTTCCACGTCGGTAAGGAGGTCGAGCGCGAGGAGATGCTAGTGACGCGCGCGCGAGACAACTCGTGCTTCGTCGCCTTCTGCAACGCGGTCGGTGGCCAGGACGAGTTGATCTTCGATGGACACTCGTGCGTGCTCGACGACGAGGGCGAGGTGGTCGCACGCGCGGTCGGCTTCGAGGAGACGTTGCTTCTCGTCGACGTCGAGCCGACGGCTGTGATCGGCCGGCGGCTGCGCGACGTGCGGCGCCGCGCGCTCGCGCGCGAGCGCGAGACGACGCCGCCCGTGCAGGTCGTGCGCGTCGGCGACGCGGGCGTCGCCGCGAACGGAGCGCACGTTCAACCGGCGCTCGTGCCTTTCGAGCCCGAGCTCGAACAGATGCGGCTCGCGCTCGAGCTCGGCCTCCATGACTACGTGGTGAAGAACGGCTTCAGCGACGTGGTGATCAGCGTCTCCGGCGGCATCGACTCCGCGGTGACCGCCGCGCTTGCCGCCGAAGCGGTCGGCAGCGACCGCGTTCATTGCGTGTCGATGCCTTCGCGCTATTCGTCCGAGGGTACGCAGACCGATGCACGGCGACTCGCCGAGAGCCTCGGCAGCGACTTCCGCGAGATCTCGATCGAGCCGCTGTTCGAGGCGTACGTGGGCGCGCTGCGCGAGCAGTTCGCCGGCAGGCCCGCCGACCTCACCGAGGAGAACCTGCAGGCGCGGATTCGGAGCACGCTGCTGATGGCGCTCTCGAACAAGTTCGGCTGGCTCGTCGTCGCCACGGGTAACAAGTCCGAGCTCTCCGTCGGCTACTCGACGCTCTACGGCGACCTGGCCGGAGGCTTCGCGCTGATCAAGGACGTTTTCAAGACCGACGTGTTCCGCCTGGCGCGACACCTGAACGAGCGGGCCGGGCGTGAGCTGATTCCGGAGTCGATCATCGAGCGGGCGCCGAGTGCGGAGTTGCGGCCCCAGCAGCTCGACGAGGATTCTCTGCCTCCTTACTCCGAGCTCGACAAGGTCCTCGAGGCATACGTGGAGCTGGACCGCTCGCGCGAGGAGCTTTCGAGTGACGGCTTCGACCCAGAGCTCGTCGAGCGAGCGGTGGCGTTGATCGATCGCGCGGAGTACAAGCGGCGCCAGGCGCCCCCCGGCGTGCGTCTGCGCCCGAAGGCCTTCGGGCGCGATCGCCGGACGCCGATCACCAACCGCTGGCGCGGCTAGATACCCACGTCCACGGGTGCTGGCGGCGGGCCATACTCGAGGAGCTCGCGCAGGCGCGCGGGCAGAGTGCGCGGTACGAGCTCCTCGCCGGTTGCCTCGAGCTCCGCAAGCGTCCACCAGCCGACGTCGTGGACGTGCTCCGCGGCGAGGTCGATCGTCGGAGCGGGCTCGTGGTCGGCCACGCGCACGAGATGGATCCGCTCCCGCTGCCGGTAGATCCGGCCGAACCAGGCGAACGTGTGGTCGCGCGTCCAGATCTCGGGCCCGAGCTCGAACTCGAGCAGCCCCGCCTCCTCGGCGAGCTCGCGTCGGATCGTCTCCTCGAGGCTCTCGCCCTTGTCGGCGCCGCCGCCCGGAGTGGCCCACCAGCTTCGGCCGCTCGGGTCGCGGAACTCTACGAGCAGCGTTCGGTCGCTCTGGTCGAGGACGAGCGCGCGCGCCGCGGCGCGGTCGATCGGATCGAGCCAGCCGCGCAGCGCGCTGAACCAGCGCAGGCGCTCCGCGTAGGGAACGGCTGCGTTCGCAGGCGAGGTCGACGGTAAGACGAAAAGACCGACGTCGAGCAGCGTTGCATCCTGAGGGCCGAGGTCGGGCCTGACGCCGAAGACGCCGCGGTAGGCCTCCTTGCCGACGAACGCGAGGGCGCGCGGACGCAGCTCACTCGCCACCCGCTCGAGACGATCGGCGGAACCTTCGAAATCGCCGCGGCGAAGGTCGCCGGAGCCCTTCGTCGTCCGGTACGCCGCGTTCGTGACGCCGATCCCGAACTCGAGCAACTCGAGCTGCTCGTGCGGCTCGTAACGGCGTGGGGTGAAGCCGGCGTCGTGCAGCAGTCTCCAGAAGTCGTTGCGCGGATTCGCGAAGTGGGCGCCGGCAGCCGCCGACACACGACCGGGATTGATGCCGCAGAAGATGACCGCGAGCCCGGGCGCGAGCACGTCCGGCACCTCGCTCGGCGTTCTGAAAGCCGGCTCAGAGTCGGCACCCACAGGTGCGATTGTTCCTGCGAATGTTCAAGAGGGGGGTCGCGTACCCCC
>DASVFB010000214.1:0-26527 GCA_036380275.1 Gaiellaceae bacterium
GCTCGTCCGCTTCGCGTACGCGACCGAAGGAACGGCGCGGCGCGGCCCGGTGACGTTCCGCGGCGCCGACCTCGAACGGCTCAGGGTCGCGCTGCGCAAGACCCCGCGCCTGCGAGCGTTGCTCGGCATCGCCGAGTGAGCGAGCCGGGGCGGGATGTCCACGTCCCGGGCGTACGAGAGGCTACGCGAGCGCGACGGACGCTGACCGCTCGCGAACCCCGTCGAGCAACGACGCGAGGATGAGCGCGCCGTCACCAGAGCCGAGCAGCGGATCGACCGCGTGCTCGGGGTGCGGCATGAGCCCCATCACGTTGCCGGCTTCGTTCGTAACGGCCGCGACGGCGCCGACGGCGCCGTTCGGATTGTCCTCGTAGCGCAGGAGGATCTTCCCGCGCGACTCGAGCTCGGCGTGCAACTCGGATGGCGCGAACCAGGCCCCGTCGTGATGCTTGATGGGGATCACGAGCCTTTGTCCGGGCTCGCAGCGCGACGTGAACGGCGTGTCGCTGCGTTCGACGCGCAACGCGACGTCGCGGCAGATGAACGACAGCGACGCGTTCGGCCGCAGCACGCCCGGGAGCAGCCCTGCCTCGCAGAGGATCTGGAACCCGTTGCAGATGCCGAGCACGAAGCCGCCTTCCGCCGCGAAGCGCGTCACGGCGTCCATAACAGGAGCGAAGCGCGCGATCGCGCCGCAGCGCAGGTAGTCCCCGTACGAAAAGCCACCGGGAAGGACGACGGCCCCAGTCCGCGCGGGTAGCTCGGACTCCGCATGCCAGACCAGCGTGGCTTCGGCGCCCAGCGCCTTCAGTGCCCAGAGCGCATCGCGGTCATCGTTTGAGCCGGGGAACTGAATCACCGCGACGCGAGGGTTCACTCGTGCACCTCCACCTCGTACGACTCGATCAGCGGATTCGCGAGCAGCTGCCTGCACATCTCGTCGACGCGTTGACGTGCTTCGTCGGTCGAGGACGCGTCGACTTCGACGTCGACGACACGGCCGACGCGCGCGTGCGCGACGTCGAAGCCGAGCTTGCGCAGCGACTGCTCGACGGCCTGTCCCTGCGGATCGAGGATGCCTTCCTTGGGTCGCACGAGAACGGTTGCTCTCATCGGAGCACCACGTCCGGATCGGCGACGTACTCCTCGAACGAGATGCCGGTCAACCGTTCGAACGCCTCGACGTACTTCGCGCGCGTCTCGACGACGACGTGCTCCGGTAGATCCGGCCCCGGATAGGTCTTGTCCCAGCCGACCGACTCGCAGTAGTCGCGCACGTACTGCTTGTCAAACGATGGTTGCGGCCCGCCCGGCGCGTAGCGATCCGCCGGCCAGAAGCGGGACGAATCCGGAGTGAACGCCTCGTCGGCGAGCACGAGCGCTGCATCGGCGTCGAGGCCGAGCTCGAACTTCGTGTCGGCCAAGAGAATCCCGCGCGACTCGGCGTGCGCGGCGGCGAACCGGTACAGGTCGAGCGCGGTGCGCTCCACTTCCTCGAAGCGGTCGCCGACGAGCTCGGCGGCTCGGTCGCGGCTGATGTTCTCGTCGTGTCCGGTCTGCGCCTTCGTCGACGGCGTGAAGATTGGCTGCGGGAGCCGCTCCGACTCCGTCAATCCTTCCGGCAGAACGTGACCGCAGACCTCACCTGTGGCGAGGTAGTCCTTCCAGCCAGAGCCGGTGATGTAGCCGCGCACCACGCACTCGAGCGGCAGCATCTCGAGTCGCCTGCACTCGGTCGACCGGCCATCGTCGCGCAGCGCGAGCAGATGGTTCGGGACGATGTGCTTCGTCCGCGCGAACCAGAAGCCGGAGAGGCCCGTGAGCACGCGGCCCTTGTCCGGGATGTCGGTCGGCAGGACGACGTCGAAGGTCGAGATCCGATCGCTTGCGACGAGCAGCAGCCGCTCGTCGTCTAGCGCGTAGAGCTCGCGGACTTTTCCGCTTGCGACGTGGGTGGCTTCAGGCATGCACTGGCTCCTTCACGAGGTTGTGGAGACGGTCGAAGACGACGTCGACATGCTTGGTGTAGGCGCTCTCGTCGAAAACGGCGTCGAGGTCGACGCGAATTTCGGGATCGGCGCGGACGAGTGTCGGAAAGTCCTCGTCTTCCTCCCAGGCGCGCATCGCGTGGCGCTGCACGAGCCGGTACGCCTCGTCGCGGTCGAGCCCCGACTCGACGAGCGCGAGCAGAAGCCGCTGGGAGAAGTAGAGGCCGTGGCTCGAGTCGAGATTCCGGCGCATGCGCTCGGGGTGAACGACGAGTCCGTCGACCAGCCAGGCGAAGCGGTCGAGCATGTAGTCGAGCGCGAGAAAGGCGTCCGGGATCACGACCCGCTCCGCCGACGAGTGCGAGATGTCGCGCTCGTGCCAGAGCGGCACGTTCTCGAGGCCGACGACGGCGGCCGCACGCACGACGCGCGCGAGGCCGCTGATCCGCTCGGAGACGACCGGGTTTCGCTTGTGCGGCATCGCCGAAGAGCCCTTCTGTCCCTTGCCGAACGGCTCTTCGACCTCACGCACCTCCGTGCGCGCGAGGTGGCGGATCTCGACCGCGAACTTGTCGAGCGATGACGCACAAACGGCCAGCACCGCGAGCAGCTCCGCGTGCCGGTCGCGCTGGATGACCTGCGTCGACGCCGGCGCCGGCTCCAGTCCCAGACGCTCGCAGGCGACGCGCTCGACCTCGGGGTCGATTGCGGCGTACTGGCCGACCGCTCCCGAAAGCTTGCCGACGCGCATGCCCTCGAGCCCGCGTGCGACGCGAGTGCGAGCCCGGTCGAGCTCGAACGCCCACACTGCGAGCTTTAGCCCGAACGTCGTCGGCTCGGCGTGGACTCCGTGCGTGCGGCCGATGCACAGCGTGAGCTTGTGCTCCTCCGCCCGCGCGACGACCGCCGCGAGCGCACGGTCGAGACCGTCGCGCAGGAGCGCTCCCGCTTCCTGAACCTGCGTTGCGAGCGCGGTGTCGACCACGTCCGAGGAGGTGAGGCCGTAGTGGAACCACCGACCGACGGGCCCGAGTTGCTCGCCGACGGCGTCGACGAAGGCGGCGGTGTCGTGGTGCAGCCGCGCTTCGAGCTCGTCGACGCGCTCGGGCGAGGGAGGGGCTGCACGCTCGCGAATCTCCGCGACGACGTCGGCGGGAATGGCTCCGACCTCGGCCCACCCGTCGAGTGCCGCGAGCTCGACCTCGAGCCAGCGCGCCAGCTTCTCCTCGTCCGACCAGATGCGTGCCATGGCCGGTCGCGAGTAGCGGGCGATCACTGAAACGAGTCTAGCCGCACCACTCGACGGCGGTCCGGAGCACGACGTCGCGCACGCGTTCGAGCGAGTCGACGTCGACCCACTCGACCTCGGCGTGTGCGCCCTCGCCGATCGGTCCGTACAGGACTGCCGGGATTCCGGCCGCCGCGATGAGGCCCGAGTCCGCCCAGAAGGAGACGCCGACGGGATCGGTCTCGTCGGCGATCCGGCCGACGAGCCGTACGAACGCGTCGTCGGCCGCGACCTCGAACGGCTCGCGGCTGACCGTCAAGCGCAGCGCGGCGTCCCCCGCGAGCTCGCGCAGCTCTCCTTCGACCTGCTCGATCGTCTCTCCCGGGATCGTCCGCCGCTCGCCGCTGAGCAGGCAGCGTGCCGGGTAGCTCGAGAATTCCTGGCCGCCCTCGATCAGCGATGCGTGGATCGACCCGGCGCCCACGAGCGGATGCTGCGCGCCCGCATTTAGCCGCTCGTCGAGCTGCTTCAGCGCGATGAGGACCGGCCCCATCTTTGCGATCGCGTCGACGCCGAGGTGCGGGCGCGAGCCGTGCGCAGCAACGCCTTCCGTCTCGAGCTCGAAGCCGACGAACCCTTTGTGCGCGATCGCGAGCTTCAGCTCCGTCGGCTCGACGACGATCGCCGCATCGGTACGGACGCGTTCGAGCACCGCGGCGGTTCCGATCGACGCAAACTCTTCATCGGCGACAGCTGTGATGAAAACGTCGCCGCGCAGGTTCTCGACTTTCGCGGCCGCATCGAGAATCGCTGCGAGTGCGCCCTTCATGTCGTACGCGCCTCGGCCGAAGAGGCGGCCGTTCTCGATGCGCGGCTCGAACGGCGCCTCCATCCCTGCCACACCGACGGTGTCGAGATGAGCATTGAGCATGAGCGACCGCCCGCCGCCGCTCCCGCGTGCGACAGCGACCACGCTCGGGCGCTCCG
Organism: Gaiellaceae bacterium; assembly: GCA_036380275.1. GTDB lineage: Bacteria > Actinomycetota > Thermoleophilia > Gaiellales > Gaiellaceae > DASVFB01. Next base: position 4,204 of record DASVFB010000214.1, read on the forward strand.
GCGGCCCGACGAGCCCGACGTCGAGACCGGCGCGTGTGCACCAGTCGGCGACGAACTTTGCGACGTCACGCTCACCGGTCGCGCCGGCGATCAGGCCAGGGTTGACCGAGTCGATCGCCACGAGCTCTCCGGCGAGGTCGACGAGAGACGGGTCAGCCAATGCCGAGGATGCGGGCGGCGAGTACAGCCGCATTCCGCGCGTTGTCGACGCCGACGGCCGCGACGGGCACGCCGGGGGGCATCTGCGCAATCGCGAGGAGTGCGTCGACGCCGTCGAGCACGGAGAGCGACGAGCGGAGCGGCACGCCGATCACCGGTAGGTCGGTGTGCGCCGCGGCGACTCCCGGCAGCGCGGCCGAGAGGCCGGCGCCGCAGATCAGCACCTTGAGCCCGCGCTCGCGCGCAGTGCGGCAGTACTCCGCGACGGCGTCCGGCTGACGGTGGGCCGACCGCACGTCGAACTCGTACGGGATCCCGCGCTGGTCGAGCTCCTCGCACGCGCCCTGCATGCGCTCGCGGTCGGACTCCGAACCGACGAGCACGCCGACCACCGGCGGCTCAGGAGACAACTGCAGCCTCCTTCGCAATGTCGCTGCGGTAGCGCGCGCCGCGGAACGAGATTCGCGCCGCGGCGTCGTACGCGCGCTCGCGCGCAACGGCGATCGTCGGTCCGAGCGCCGTCACGTCGAGGATCCGGCCGCCGTTCGTAACGAGCCGGTCGCCGTGCTGAGCGGTGCCTGCATGGAACACGAGTGCGCCAATCGACTCCGCGTCCTCGATGCCGACGATCGACGAGCCGGTGTCGCCGGAGGCCGGATAGCCGCCTGCTGCGATCACCAGCGTGACCGCGGCGTCGTCGACCACGGGCAGCTCGACGTGTCTCGCGTCGCCCGCGGCCGCGGCGGCCAGCGCTTCGAGGAAGTTGCCCTCGAGGCGGGGGAGCAGCGACTGCGTCTCGGGGTCGCCGAAGCGGCAATTGAACTCGAGCACGCGCGGGCCGTTCTCCGTCAGCATCACGCCGGCGAACAGCGCGCCGAGGAACGGCGAGTTCCGACGCGCGAGCTCGGCCAGGACCGGCCGGTGGATCGTGTCGACGAGCTCGTTGACGTCGACGTCTGGTGCAGGGGAATACGAGCCCATGCCGCCGGTGTTCGGCCCCTCGTCGCCGTCGAAGGCGCGCTTGAAGTCCTGCACGGCCGGCAGCGGAACCGCGTTCACTCCATCGCACAGCGCGAACACAGATACTTCCGGCCCCTCGAGCAGCTCTTCGATTACGAGCGGATGGCCGAGTGCGGCGGCGCTCGGCAGCGCCGCGTCGAGCTCGTCCTGCGTGCGGCACACAAAGACGCCTTTCCCCGCCGCCAGCCCGTCTGCCTTGATCACGCACGGCGGTCGAGCGACGGGCAGCAGCGCCGCGGTCGGAACGCCTGCCGCGCTCATGACCGCTTTCGCGAAGCCCTTCGAGCCCTCGATCGCGGCCGCCGAGCGGCTCGGGCCAAAGATCGCGACGCCATTCTTGCGCAGAGCGTCCGCGACGCCCTCGACGAGCGGCGCTTCGGGGCCGACGACGACGAGGTCCACGGCGAGCTCGCGTGCGAGTCCGAGCAGGCCCTCGGCGTCCTCGGCGCGCACGGGATGGCAGTTCCCGTGGCGCGCGATCCCCGGGTTCCCAGGCGCGCAGTGGAGCTCCGTCAGCGTGGGGCTCTGCGCGATCTTCCACGCCAGCGCATCCTCGCGCCCGCCCGACCCCACGAGGAGCACCTTCACGCGACGAGTCTAGAGAACCGCCAACAAGATGAAGCTTCGTTCGATGCGTTGGCCCAAACGGACGTGACCCGGGTCCAGGACTACGGGCACGTCTCGCCGGGACGCTCGGTGGGCGTCACCGGCGGCAGGGCTCGGTCGGGCCTGGGCGCCGTCATCGCTCGGTCGGACATCATTCGAGTCCAGGACTTGGGTCATGCCTGGCCAGGACGGCGTGACAAGTCTTGCTACAAGCTCGCCCTACGAACGCGCGAGCACCCGCTCGCGCTCGGCTCCGGTGCCGACCAGACGCACCGGCACCTCGAGCTCGCGCTCGACGAACTCGACGTACGCCTGCGCTGCGGCGGGCAGGCCGTTGTCGAGCGGCTGCTCCCAACCCTCGATCGTCTCGTAGACCGGGCGGCAGTGGTGGAAGTCGGATTGGTGCGCGGGAAAGTGCGGTGTCTCCGTGCCGTCCGGTAGCAGGTAGCGCACGCAGACCGGGATCTCCGCGAACGCCGAGAGCACGTCGAGCTTCGTCAGCGCGAGCGACGTGAAGCCGTTCAGCCGCACGGCGTAGCGAAGCGCGACGAGGTCGAGCCATCCGCAGCGGCGCTCGCGCCCCGTGACCGTGCCGAACTCGCCGCCGAGCTCGCGAAGCTTCTCCTGTTGCGGGGACGCGATCTCGCTAGGGAAGGGCCCTTCGCCGACGCGCGTGACGTACGCCTTTGCGACGCCGATGATCTCGTCGAGGCGGTTGGGTCCGATGCCGATGCCCGTCGCCGCGCCTGAGGCGACCGGGTTCGACGACGTGACGAACGGATACGTCCCGTGGTCAAGGTCGAGCAGCGTTGCCTGTGCGCCCTCGAACAGAACGGACTTGCCGGCGCGCAGCGCCTCGTCCACGAGCAAAGAGGTGTCGGTGACGTACGGACGCAGCCGCCGCGCAAACGACTCGTAGCGCGCCGCGACGTCGTCGAGGTCGAACGTCTCGGACTCGTAGACGCGCTCGAGCCACAGGTTCTTTTCCGCGAGCGCGATCTCGATCTTCTGGCGCAGAATCTTGGGATCGAGCAGGTCCTGAACCCGGATGCCAATGCGCGAGGCCTTATCCGCATAGGCCGGGCCGATGCCGCGTCGCGTCGTGCCGATCTGCAGCTTGCCGAGCCGCCGCTCGGACGCCTGGTCGATCGCGACATGCCAAGGCATGATCAGGTGCGCGTTTCCGGAGAGGCAGAACCTGCCGCGGTCGCCGTAGAGGTCGAGCTCGGCGACGAGGACCTCCGGGTCGACGACGCAGCCGGCTCCGAGAACAGCCGTCTTGCCGGAGAGGATTCCCGTCGGAAGCTGCCGGATCTTGTACGTGTCGCCGCCGAAGATGATCGTGTGTCCGGCGTTCGGGCCGCCCTGGTAACGGCAGACGACGTCCGCCTCTTGGGCGAGCAGGTCGACGATCTTGCCCTTGCCCTCGTCGCCCCACTGCGCCCCGACGATCACGGTCGAAGGCACGGCGACGAAGTCTATGTGCGGCGGAGCACGGCGACGACTTCGACCTCGTCGACCTCGAAGTGGTCGAGAAGGTAGCCGTTGACGAGATCACCTGGCCGGAGAAACCGTCCGCGCGGATCGAAACGCGCGGTCATCCCGTGCGGGTACTGCAGGATCAGCGGCTCGCGCCACACGGGCGGAGGCTCGGGCGGCGCCACCCAACGAATGGTCACGCGGCCTGCATCACGCGGACACGCTTGACGAGGATGCGGTGCCCACGAGGACATGTGCGGAAGCCGACGTCGACGGAGCGGCGCAGCTCGCCGGCGACATGCGGGTCGAGCTTCGGCGCATAGAGCGTCTCCTCGCAGGTGACGCACTCGTCGCAGAGTCCCGCGAACCTGGTCTCGTCGTCTCGTACGTAGATGGTCTGCATCACACCTAGACGTTCGCGAGGTCCGCGAACTTCGCGTACCGTTTGAGGAAGGAGAGCTTGACCGTGTCGGTCGGGCCGTTGCGGTGCTTCGCGATGTGCACCTCCGCGAGCCCCTGTTGGTCGGTCTCCTCTGGGTTGTAGTACTCGTCGCGGTAGACGAACATCACGACGTCCGAGTCCTGCTCGATCGAGCCCGACTCACGCAGATCGGAGAGGATCGGCCGCTTGTCGTGCCGCTGCTCGACCGCACGCGACAACTGGGACAGCGCGAGGATCGGGACGTCGAGGTCGCGCGCGAGCACCTTGAGCTGCCGCGAGATCTGTGAGACCTCTTGCACGCGGTTCTCGACCGTCTGCCCTGAGGTCATGAGCTGGAGGTAGTCGACGATGATCAGCCCGAGGTTCGGGTGCTGCGACTTCAGGCGCCGCGACTTCGAGCGGATGTCCATCATCGTCACCGAGCCGGTGTCGTCGACGTAGATCGGCGCCTTCATCAGCTTGTCGCAGGCCGCGGTCAGTCGCGCCCAGTCGTCCTGCGCGAGCTTGCCCGTCCGGAGGCGTTGCGACTCGACCTTGCCTTCGCTGCACATCAAGCGCTGCGTCACCTCGGATTTCGACATCTCGAGCGTGAACAGGGCGACAGGAATGCCGTGGCGCACCGCGATGTTCACCGCCGAGCAGAGTGCGAGCGCAGACTTTCCCATCGAGGGACGCGCGGCGACGATCACGAGGTTGCCCGGCTGGAACCCGGACGTAAGCTTGTCGAGCTCGCGGAAGCCCGTAGGCACGCCGGTGACCTCGACGCCCGCTTCGTAGAGCGCGGTGATCCGCTCGAAGCTCTCCTTCAGCAGCTCCTCGATGTGGCTGAACTCGCTCTGCACCCGTCCCTGTGACAGGTCGAACAGCACCTGCTCGGCCTGGTCGAGCAGGTCCGTCGTCTCGCCCGGCCGTTCCCAGCCGAGCCGCGCGATCTCCTGACCGACGCGGATGAGACCGCGCAGCGTTCCCATCTCATGGACGATCCGCGCGTAGTGCCCGGCGTTCGCCGTCGCCGGGACGAGCGCGGCGAGCTCGTGGATGCGCGGCCTGCCGCCGACGTCCTCCAGCTCGCTTCGCTCTTCGAGTTGGTCGACGAGCGTGATCGCGTCGACGGGCTCGCCCTTTGCATACAGCGCGAGCGCCGCCCGGTAGATCTTCGAGTGGCTCTCCCGGTAGAAATCGCCTGCATCCAGGATTTCGCTGACCGCCCCGATTGCACCAGGGGAGAGCATCATCGCCCCGAGAACAGACTCTTCGGCCTCGAGGTTTTGGGGCGGAACCGGGGCGGCCGGCGAACTTGCCTGGGCGACCTGGACGACCACTACGGCGGAGTAGAAACCTCTCGCGGCGGGTCCGCAACGGCTGTGCACAACTGGACGGGTCCTACTAGGACGATTGCTCCCTGAGCAGCCATAAGGGAACGTATGTTCGCAGATGAATCGGACGACGCTGTGGATGCGAAGACCGCTACGAGCGCGAAATTTCGAACGATTTCCCCACCGTGTGGAAGTGCGGTGGAAAGTGCTTCGCACTTTCCACCGGCAAGACCGACAAGCGCGCTACGCGCGCGTGTCCTACTGCGCACGCTGCCGTTCCCGCAGCGGCGACGCGTTACGCCGTTTCTTCGGTCTCCGGCTCCTCGGGCCGGCTCTCGCCCTCGACCTCGGCCGCCGCCTCGGCCGCCGGCGGGAGCTCGTCGGCGGGCTCAGGCTCGTCCGTGGGCTCGGGCTCCTCAGCGGCCTCCTCGGCCGAGAGCACGGCCTCGAGCTCGCTCGGACCCTCGCTCGGAGCCTCGGCCTCCTGCTGCTCGGCCCGCTCCTCCGCCTCCATCGCCGCGAGCTCCTCGTCGCTCGGCAGCTCGCCGCCCTCGGGCACGACCTGCGTGCTCACGTCGACGCGCACGTCCTGGAAGAGCTCGATCGGAACGTCGTAGCGGCCGATCCGCTTGATCGTGTCGATCTCGATCTTCCGCCGGTCGACGCGGATCTTGCGCGTCCGCCACAGCTCGTCCGCGATCTGCGTCGTCGTCACGGACCCGAACAGCGATCCCGTCGGTCCGGCCTTGACCTCGAAGCGGAGCACCGTCTTCTCAAGGATCGCCGCCATCTCCTGCGCCTGCTCGACGGAGCGCGCCTCGTGGCGGGAGCGCTGCTGGTCGCGCTTGCGCAGCTCCGCGACCTTTGCAGGCGTCGCGGGCTCGGCGAGGCGCCGCGGCAGCAGGAAGTTGCGCGCATAGCCGCGCGCGACGTTCACGACCTCGCCGCGCAGGCCGAGGCTGTCGACGTCGTTGAGAAGGATTACTTCCATGTGCGTCTAGCCCGTGACGTAGGGGAGGAGCGCCATCTCGCGTGCGCGCTTCACCGCGACCGCGACCTGGCGCTGGTGGCGTCGGCACGCGCCGGTGATGCGGCGGTTGCGGATCTTGCCCTTCTCGGAGACGTATCGGCGGAGCTGGTTGACGTTCTTGTAGTCGATCTCCTCGACCTTGTCCTTACAGAAGAAGCAGGACTTGCGCTTGATCGGACCCGTCTGCGCGCGCTTGCGGCCACCCTGCCTGTCCCTGTCGGTCTTCCTGTCCGTCTTCTGAGCCATGCGTTCCTTCCTAGAACGGGATGTCGTCGTCGGCCGCAGCGCCGAAGTCGGCGCCGGCCTGCGCGGTCGCGGACGCGGGGACGTACTGCGGCTCGCCGCCGCTGTCGCCGCGGCTGCCGAGGAACTGCACGGTGTCGGCGATCACCTCGACGGCCTGGCGCTTCGATCCGTCCTGCGCCTCCCACTCGCGCCACTCGAGCCGGCCGTCGACGCCGACAGGCCGCCCCTTGGAGAGGTACTGCGCGCAGTTCTCGCCCTGGGCGCCCCAGACGGTGATGTCGAAGTAGTTCGGCTTCTCGGTCCACTCGCCGGTTGCGGCGTCTTTGCGGCGCGTGTTCACCGCGAGCCTCAGGCTGCAGACGGCCATACCGCTCGGCGTGTGCCGGAGCTCGGGGTCGCGCGTGAGGTTGCCGACGAGGACGACGCGGTTGATGTTGGCCATGCTCTACTCCTCCTCTTCTTCTTGCGAACGAATGTTCGCGCCTTCTTGCGAACGAATGTTCGCGCCAGCGTACTCGGGCTCCCGGCTGACCGTCTCGACCGGCTCGGGCCCCGGACGGCCGGGGCCGTGTCCTCCCTTGATGCGACGCGTGGGGAGATGGCGCATGACGCCGTCGGTGATCTTCAGGATCCGCGACAGCTCGTCGAGCGTCTCCGGCTCGGCGTCGAACTGGAGCAGGTGGTAGATCCCGTCCGTCTTCTTGTCGATCTCGTACGCGAGCTTGCGCCGCCCCCAGGGATCGTGTCCGACCCAGGTACCGCCGGCGTTCTCGATCAGCTCGCGAATGCGCGCGATGATCTCGTCCTGGCGCTCCTCGGGCAACTCGGGATCGAGCATGAGCAGGATCTCGTAATCGTGATGCAACCGCTTCCTCCTTCGGTCTGGACGGCCCCGCCTTGGTTGCAGTGCGGAGCAGGAGTCCGGGGCAGAGTAGCATCCCGCCGTGGATCGACGGTTTGCGTGGCTGGGAGGCGCGGTGGGTGCGTTCGGCATGTGGCGTTGGCTGCGACGTAGACGGGCGCCCGCGCCTTCCACTGCGGTGGATCCTGCCGACGCACTCAGGGCAAAGCTGGACGAGTCGCGGGCGCTCGTCGACGAGCGCGAGGCGTTCGAGGAGGGCGAGACATCCGTCGACGAGGCGGACCTCGACGCGCGTAGGCGTTCGGTTCACGATCAGGCCCGTGCGCGGATGGACGAGCTGCGCGGCGAGTAGACACGAGAGGAGCTGAGATGGGATTTCTGGACAACGCAAAGGCTGCGGCGGAGCAGGCGGTAACGAAGGCGAAGGAGACTGCGGGCGAGCTGCAGACGAAGCGCGAGCTCGGCCAGGCCTACGACGAGCTCGGCCGCACGACGTTCGACCTGGTCGAGACTGGTCAGGTCTCGGCGACACCACTCGAGCCGCTCGTCGAGCGGATTCGCACGCTGAAGGCGCAGCTCGACGAAGGCGGAGTGGACGCCGCGAGCACGTCCGAAGAGCCGGCGGAGTCGGAGAGCGCGCCTACGTCGCAGCCTTAGTTCCGCCGGTCCTCTCGACCCGATCGAGTGATTTCTGCGGTTCCTCCCCAACGGGGGAGCAAGGGGGGGAGGGTCGTAAGCTGCGCGGATGAACGTCATCGCGTACCAGGGCGAGGCAGGGGCTTACTCGGAGGAGGGCGCTCTCGCGCTCTTCCCCGACGCGGAGCGGCAGGCGTTTCCGTCGATCCGAAAGGTTTTCGAAGCAGTCGAAGTCGGTCGCGTCGCGGCCGGCCTCGTTCCGTTGGACAACTCGCAGGCGGGGAGCATCAACGAGACGTACGACCTGTTCCTGAGGCACGGCCTGCACCTGGTCGGCGAGACGGTCGTTCGCGTCGACCATTGTCTGCTCGCGCTACCTGGGTCTGCGCTGGACGAGCTCGATGAGGTGATGTCGCATCCGCAGGCGATCGCGCAATCCGAAGAGTTCCTGAGCGCGCTCGACGTGACGGTGCGCGCGGAGTACAACACCGCAGGCGCCGCGAAGCGGATCGCGGAGCAGAAGCTCGAGCGCACCGCCGCGATCGCCTCGAAGCGTGCAGCCGAGCTCTACGGGCTCGAGGTGCTCGCCGAGCGGATCCAGACGTATCCCGACAACTACACGCGCTTCGGAGTGCTCGCGCGGGACCCGAAGCCGTTGGCCGTGCCGGACAAGACGTCGCTCGTCTTCGGCGTCGGCCACGTCGCCGGCTCGCTGTTTCGCTGCCTCGGCGCATTCGCCGAGCGGCACCTGAGCCTGACGAAGCTCGAGTCCAGGCCGCGAACGGGACGCCCCTGGGAGTACGTCTTCTACGCGGACGTCGACGCGCCGGCGCAGTGGCCGGAGATGGTCGAGGCGCTCGCGGCACTGAGCGAGCACGCGACCTTCACACGCGTGCTCGGCTCGTATGCTGCGGCCGCGCAGCCGCATCGGCCGGGCGGCTAAGCAGGCGAGAAGTCGACCCGGACCGGCTCGCCGTCGACGGCGTCGGTGATCTCGAAGAACTCACGCGGTGCGAAGTGCCGGCACCGCGATTGGCTGACATTCGCGGCTGAATCAACTGCATCCGCGAAGCGGATCGGTTGTTAGCATCTCGCGCCGTTGCTGGTGTGACCGATCGGCCAGGCGACCTGGTCGGCGCGATTCTTCAAGGGGGAAAGGCATGTCACCGAAGCACAAGTACCTTCGCCGCCGTGCGGTAGGCCGGCCGTTGGCCGTCACGGTCTTCGCGCTCGCACTGCTCGTCACGGCGGCAGTTGGAATAGCGGTCTCGAGCGGCCCGTCCGCTGAATCAGCTTCTGTCCCGGCCGTTGCGTCTGGCGACCGCGAGCTGCCGCCGGCGGAGCAAACGGGCCTAGCGGGTTCGGAGAGGTTCTCGCCCGGAGCGGAGGCCCGTGAGGGCGGCGAAGGCCTGAGCGAGGGCGCGATGGACTGGACCGCGCACGCGTATCCCGCGAACGACATCTCTCTGACCGCGATCAACGAGAGCCGGCAGGACTGGAAGGCGCTCAAGGCGCGCGCGGATCTCGATGACCAGGGCCACTGGACGAACCTCGGGCCGGACAATGCGGTCTATCCGCTGAACCCGTTCCGCAACCGGACGGTGTACGTCCCGAACGAGTACATCGCGGCGGGACGAACAGCGCACAGCGTCGTCGATCCGAGCTGCAACGCCGCGCAGTGCCGCTACTGGCTCGCGAACGCGGGCGGCGGAATCTGGCGGACGGACAACGTGCTCGCGCCGGAGCCGCAGTGGGAGTACGTGTCCGGTGAGTTCGACTACAACAACACCGCGGCGCTCGAGCTCGATCCGAACGACCCGACGAGCGACACCATCTACGCGGGAACGGGCGAGCCGAACATCTGCCGGAGCGGGTGCATCGCGGGCGTCGGTCTCTACAAGTCGAAGGACGGCGGCGACCACTGGACAGGACCGGTCGGGGCACAGTACTTCGCCGGCCGCGGCATCGGCTCGATCCAGGTGAAGCCCGGCGACTCCTCGACGATCTTCGTCGGGAGCGGCGCGCAGGGCTCGCGCGGCATGAGCAGCACCTGCTGCAACGGGATGGACCGGGGGGCGACGATCCCGGACGCGCCGCACTTCGGCCTCTGGCGGTCGACGGACGGCGGTAAGACATTCCAGCTCGTGAACCAGGGCAACGCGACGAACTGCACAGACAAGACGCCGACGCAGGTCTTCCTCGGGACGACCGACTGCTCACCGCGCGGTGCGCGGCGCGTCGCGTTCGATCCCGTCGATCCGAACACCGTCTACGCGTCCTTCTTCGCGAAGGGCATCTGGCGCTCGAACTCGAACGGTGATCCCGGCACGTGGACGCAGATCTTCGCTCCGCTCGCCGCGCCGCTCGACCCGGCGTCGGGCGCCGGCGTCGAACGGGACGAGTTCGATGTTGTGGCGCTGCCGAACGGGGACACGCGCATGTATGTCGGCGCCGGCGGCGGCGGCTCGTTGTCCGCGAAGTTCTTCCGGAGCGACAGCGTCCGAACGGGCACGCCGGCGTTCACCGATCTGACGAACACGACCAGCCAGGGCTACTGCGACCCGCAGTGCAACTACGACGACTACGTGTACGTCCCGAAGAAGGCGGACGGCTCGGCGTGGAGTCCCGACACCGTGTACCTGCTCGGCTCGAACGCCTACGGCGAGACGGCTGCCGGCGGCGCTTCCAACGGGCGTGCCGTGCTGCTGTCGACGGACGCCGGCGCGTCATTCACCGACATGACGTACGACGATGCCGACGACAACCAGCCGCACGGCATCCACCCGGACCAGCACTCGATCGTCACCAATCCGGCGAACTGGAAGCAGTTCATCGAGACGGGTGACGGCGGCGTGATCCGCTCGAACGGCAACTTTGTCGACGACTCGGGCGACTGTACGGCGGTGCGTCACCTGACGGGCAGCAACCTCGCGCTGTGTCTCGCAGTCACGAGCCGGATTCCGGAGCTGTTGCAGTCCATCAACAAGGGGCTGAACACGTTGCACTTCTACGAGGTGACGTTCAACCCGAACCGGCCGGGCGAGCTGGCCGGCGGCGCACAGGACAACGGCTCGTGGATGCGCGAGCCCGGGACGAAGACCTGGGTCGAGACGTTCGTCGCGGACGGCGGTTACGCGAGCTTCGACGCCGTCGACCCGAACTACTCGGTCAATGAGTCGCAGGGCGGCTCCGTCCGAGCGCTCGACGAGCCGCGAAACCAGCAGGCGGTCTTCCGGATCAACGACACGCTGCTGACGACCGGCGCGGCGCCGTTCCGATACAACCGCGAGCAGGCCGCGTTCAGCGCTCCGACGCTGTTTCATCCGATGGTCTCGAAGCTGCTGTTCACCGGCCGGGAGCACGTCTTCCGCTCGCTGAACGGCGGCGTCAATCCGAACTTCCCGTACGCGACGGTGAAGCAGCACTGCAACAGCTGGAATGGCGACCACAACATCGACGGGGTCCCGGGCTACCAGCCGGCGTCGGACGTCTGCGACGACTGGAAGGCGATGGGCGATCCCGCTCACCCGGGTCGGCTCACGTACGGTCCCGAGGCGCTCTGTCCGCCCGCAGGCCTGCCGAACAACGCCTGGACCACGCCGTGCCTGGCCCCGTACCCGTGGGGTACCGACCGCTCGGGCGGTCTCATCTCCACGATCGGGTTAGCGGCGTCGGACAGCACCGTCGTCTGGGCGGCGACGAGCTTCGGCCGGATCTTCGTCACGACGAATGCGGGCGCGGCCGATCCGACGACGATCGTGTGGAACCGGATCGACACGAGCTCGCCGGTCGACCCGCCGCGGTATCCGACGGACATCTACGTCGACCCGTCGAACGCCAACCACGCGTACATCTCGTACAGCGGCTACAACGCGAACACGCCGACGACGCCGGGCCACGTCTTCGAGGTCTGGTACGACGGCGCGACGAACACCGCGACGTTCACGAGCCTGGACGGCAAGGGCGGACACGCGCTCGGTGACCTCCCGGTCGGAACGATCCAGCGGGACGAGAAGAAGGGGACGTTGTACATCGGCACGGACTTCGGCCCCGCCCAGCTAAAGGGGAACGGCTGGAAGCCGCTCAAGCCGGAGCTGCCGGTCACGACGGTCCCGTACCTCAGGATCGACCAGGCGAACCGCGTCATGTACGTGACGACGCACGGCTTCGGCGCCTGGATGTACAAGCTGTAAGCGCAGTCGCACGTCGAGGGGCCGTCTCCGGGCGGCCCCTCGCGATATGTGTCTAACATCCGTCTGACGATGCTTGTCGGCGATCGCACGCGAGAACTCGGTGTTCGGGCGCTTCGGCGCCACTTCGTCAGCGGTCGACTCTCCGAGGCCGAGTTAGCGGATAGGGTCGAGTTGGCGCTGCGAGCGCGCAAGCGTGAGGATCTCGCCGATGCGATGGAGGGTTTGCCCCCCGTGTGGGAGGACTTACCGGTGGGCGTTCACGCGGCTGCGCATCACGTGCGTCGCGGCGTCCGTCGGGTGGGCTTGTTCTTCCGCTTCGTTCGCGTCTGGTTCAAGGTGAATCTCGCTCTCCTCCTGGTCGTCGGTCTCGCGCTCGCGGTTGGTGCTCCCGTCGGCAGGACGCTCGGGGCGGCTGCGGCTGCCTGGGTACTGGCGAGCTTCGGCGTCTGGCTTGTCTGGCATCGCGCGACAGCTCCGCCGGCCGCTCGCGTCGTTGCGCGACGGAAATAACAGACCCTGCGACTCTCATCGAGGGCCTAACGCAGTCGACGCCCTACGCCACGACGTTGAAGCTGAACATCATCCCGCTTTCGTGATGCTCGGCGATGTGGCAGTGCGCCATCCAGACGCCGGGGTTGGTGACGTCGAGCAGGATGTCGACCGTCTCGCCGGTGCGGACGAGGACGGTGTCCTTCCAGACGAGATTCGGTTCGGCGACGGCGTCGCGCGCGAGGATCACGAACCGGCCCGCACCGTGGACGTGGAACGGGTGCGGCATCGGATGGTCTGAGTCCATTTCGTTTACGAGTCGCAGCTTCACCTGGTTGCCGACGTGGAACGTCCAGTCGATCTGCGCGTTCTCGGCGCCGGTGTCTCGGTCGACGAGCTTCCACCTCATGTTCGCCGGAGTCGTCATCCGATTGACCTCGACCATGTCGTCTTCCCACTCGATTCCCTTCGCTCCACCGGGGGCGTTCTCCGGTTCGCCGTGGCCATGGTGGTGACCGGCGTGCTGGCCGTGCTCTTCGTGATGCTCGTGGGCATGCTCGTGTCCGTGTCCGTGATGGCCTTCGTGCTCGTGGCCGCTGCCAGCCGTAACTAGGTTCGCCGGCACGAGCTTCATCCCGCACTTCGGGCAGCGGTCAGCCTTGTCGCTCGTGATCTCCGGATGCATCGGGCAGACGTAGGTGGTCTCCACTGCTGCCCGCGCGAGCAGCTTCATCCCGCACTTCGGACAGCTCCCGGGCTCATCGCTCACCACCTCGGGGTGCATCGGGCATGCGTAGACGACGGGAACGCCCTCAGGGACAGCCATGTCCATCTCGGCGACGAACGACAGCGTCTTGTCGGGTGGCGCCGCGAGGAACGGCTCGATGCGCTCGCGTAACTCGGCCATGTCCCGATTGGTCCGCAGACGCGCGAACTCAGCGGCGTGGGAGCGCTCCGGTGGCTCGTCGGCGACGGTGATCGACGCGAGCCGATAGGTCCGCTCTGGAGTTCGGTGCTCGAGCTCGAGCTCGCCGGCATCTGAAAAGAGCACGTCGACGACTACGCGCTCGGAAGGTGCGAGCAGCACCTCTTCGACAAGTTCCTCATGCCCGTAGTGGCCGCTGTCGGCGCCGACCAGCTTCATCTGGGCGCCTGGCAGCGCCACGTTGAAGACGCGCGTGTTCGCGGTGTTGGTGAAGTAGAAGCGGACGACCTCGCCACGCCTGGCCGCGAGCGAGAGGTCGGGCTCGCCGGCGACGAGCATGACGTTCCCGAAGCGGCCCATTGCGACGTGGGTCGTCTCCGACTCACTGAAGGCGGCGATCTTCCCGCCCTCGATCAGGATGTCGTCGAGCGTGAGCAGCAACTCGCGGTTGGCGGGCGGCCAATAGTCGGACTCGGCCGGGGTGACGAGGATGTTCCCGTAGAGGCCCATCTCCTGGCCGTAGTCCTCGCGGATGTGCGGGTGGTACCAGTAGGCGCCGGGATCGGGCACCTGCACCTGGTAGGTGAAGGCCTCGCCGACGGGAATCGGGGACTGGGTGTCGTGCGTGCCGTCGTAGCGGTTCTCGAGGCGCAGCCCGTGCCAGTGCACCGTCGCGTCAAGGTCGCCGCGGTTGGTCACTTTGACCTTGATTGTCGAGTCCTGCGCGACTTTCAGCGTTGGCCCCGGCACGGAGCCGTTGTACGCCAGCATCCGGACAGTCGCGTCGCCGATTCGCTTCTTGACGGGGATGATCTCGAGCTCGAACTCGTCGCCGTCCGCGAGCTCGACAAGCTCCGTCTTGCGCGCGTCCGGCAACCCGTCCGTCTCGCGCGGCAGTTCGGCGACGTGTCCATGGCGATGGGCGCTCGGGTCGTGCATCGTTAGCTCCTTTCGTCTGAGCTGGCTTGCACAGGCGCACCTGCGCCGACCGGCGGGCGCGTCGAGAGGCGCGCCCTCGACTCTTGGTACTCGGCGATCCGCTCGGAGATGAACTCCGCATCATCCCGCACCCAGCCGATAAGGGCCGAACCGCGCGTGTGCTGCCATGTGAGGCCAAGGAAGGAGAGCCCCGCGACATCGGTGACGCCGCGGCGGTGGCGAAGGCGCCCGGCCTCGTCGAAGATCGGCATCTTGATCCAGGAGTAGTGAGGGCGGTAGCCGGTCGCCCAGATGACGGCCTCGACCTCGAGCTCACTGCCGTCCTCGAAGCGCACCGTGCGGCCGTCGGCGTCGACGGCGCGCGGCTTGATCTCCACGTCGTGGCGCCGCCTGAGCTCACGCGGACTCGAGCCGATCAGCGTGTCGCGCGTGCTGAGCTTTCGGCCGAGACGTGACTCGACCGTCTTGTCGAGTATTCGCGCCTTCGTCAGCCACCAGAACAGATCGCGCCCGCACACGCGCTGCGGGAGCGGCGTCTGGCGCGAGCCGACCGAGAGCACGACCTTGTGTGTGGCCGACAGCTCCTTCGCGATCTGAAAGCCGGTGTTGCCGCCACCTATCACGAGCACTGTCCCCGGTGGTACCTCGTCCGGCTTGCGGTAGCCAACGGCGTGCGTCTGGAAGACACCATCGGCTAGCCGGTCGGCGAGGTTCGGCACATTCGGCGCCTGGAAAGGACCGGTCGCGACCACGACCTGGTCGGCGGTGACCGTCCGTCCGCCGACCTCGAGGCGGAAGCGTCCGTCATCTCCCACCTCGAGCTTCTTGACCTCACTGTTGAGCTCGAGCGGGAGCTCGAAGGTCTGGGCGTACTGCTCGAGATAGGCGATTACCTCATTCCGGGTCGGGTAGCCGTCGAGGTCGCCTGGAAAGGGAAGCCCCGGCAGCGCGCTGTAGCGCCGGGGCGTGAACAGCGTGAGCGACTCCCACCGCTCGCGCCAGGCAGGGGCAATCTGCCCGGCGCGCTCGAGGATCACGAACTGGCGGCCCTGGCGGCGGAGGCAGAAGCCGATCGCCAGCGCTGCCTGGCCACCGCCGATTACGGCGACCTCGACGTCGTCGCTGGATTGAGATCGTGCGCTCGGGTCACCGGTCGCACTACTCATGATCCTTCCGGTTCCCGACCTCCATCGTCGCAAACCCGGTCGAATCGTGACCGCCGGAACCTGTCCAAAGCTTGTTCCGCTTACCGAGGTACCGTCTGCGCGGATAATTAGGCGTATGCAGCAGGAGACGCCGACCACGGTTGCATCGGGCGCCGCGCGGACGAGGCCGCCGTTCCGCGCCGATCACGTCGGCAGCCTGCTCCGCCCGCCGCAGCTTCTGAAGGCGCGCGCCGAATTCGCGAGCGGTCGCATCGATGCGGCAGCGCTGCGTGCGGTCGAAGACGACGCGATCCGCGAGATCGTGCGCAGGCAGGAGGAGATCGGCCTGCAATCCGCGACCGACGGCGAGTTCCGCCGCGAGTCGTGGCACATGGACTTCATCTACCAACTCGACGGCATCACAAAGGAAGCCGGCCACATCGCCGTGAAGTTCCACAACGAGCAAGGCGAAATCGAGTTCACGCCCGCAGCGCTGCACATCGACGGGAAGCTCGGTGTCTCGAAGACGATCTTCGGCGACGCGTTCCAGTTTCTGCAGGAGACGACAAGCGCGAACGTCCCGAAGCTGACGATTCCCTCGCCGAGCATGGTTCATTACCGCGGCGGCCGTGCCGCGATCGACCAGGACGTCTACCCCGACCTCGACTCGTTTTGGGCCGACCTCGTTGCCGCCTACCGCGAGGAGGTGCGCCGCCTCGGCGAGCTCGGCTGTACGTACCTCCAGTTCGACGACACGAGCCTGGCGTACATGAACGACCCGCACCAGCGCGAGTACATCGCGTCGATCGGCGGGGATCCGCAGCACCAGCACATCGAGTACATCCGCCACATCAACGAGGCGCTCGCGGATCGGCCCGCCGGGATGAGCGTCACGACACACATGTGTCGCGGCAACTTCCGTTCCGCGTGGGCGGCCGAGGGAAGCTACGACTTCGTCGCGGAAGCGCTGCTCAGCGAGCTCGAGGTGGACGGCTTCTTCATGGAGTGGGACGACGAGCGCTCGGGGGGATTCGAGCCACTCCGCTTCTTGCCGAAGGGCGAGAAGCACGTCGTGCTCGGTCTGGTCACGACCAAGCGCGGTGAGCTCGAGTCGAAGGACGAGCTGAAGCGGCGCATCGATGAGGCGACGAAGCACGCGCCGATCGAGCAGCTCTGCCTCTCGCCGCAGTGCGGCTTCTCGTCGACGGTCGAAGGCAACGTGCTCAGTGAGGAGGAGCAGTGGGCGAAACTGCGCTTGATCGTCGAAGTGGCTCAGGAAGTCTGGGGCTGAGCGGGTCCGTTCGTGACGCCGCGTTCGACGTCTTCCGTCGGCGCGGCCTGACGACGCTCTTCTCGAACCCGGGCTCGACCGAGGTTCCGTTCCTAGCCGGATTGCCCGACGACCTGAAGTTCGTGCTCGCACTGCACGAAGGGTCGGTCGTCTCGATGGCGACCGGGTTTGCGATCGGCCGCGGCGAGCCGGCGCTGGCGGTCGTGCACACGACTGCGGGTCTCGGCAATGCGGTCGGGGCGTTGGCGACGGCGCGGGTCAACCGCGCGCCGCTCGTCGTCCTCGTCGGGCAACAGGATCGGCGGCACCTCGTCTTCGAGCCATTCCTGACCGGCCGGCTCGACGGCCTTGCCGGCGAGTACCCGGTCTCCGTCGAGCAACCCGTCCGCCCGCAGGAGGTCCCGGGGGCGATCGAGCGCGCGTACCACGCCGCTGCGACCCAGCGCGGGCCGGCGCTCGTGATCGTGCCCATGGACGACTGGGACGCGCCGGCCGAGGACGCGCGGGAAGACGCAGCCGCGGGTCGCGTGCTGCGTGCCGCGGCCGTCGATCCAGCCGCGGTCGACGCGCTCGTCGAGTTCCTGTCCTCCTCCGAGTCGCCGGCGCTCGTGGTCGGAGCCGGCGCGGACGACGCCGAGACCTGGGCGGCGCTGGTGGAACTGGCGGAGCGGCTCGTCGTTCCGGTCTTCCAGGAGTCGTTCGGCGCGCGCGCCGGATTCCCGCAGGACCATCCGTTGTTCTCGGGCTTTCTTCCCGCGGACCGTCTGCGGTTGCGCGAGACGCTCGCGCCGTTCGACGCGCTGCTGGTCGTCGGCGCGCCGGTGTTCCGGCAATCTCCGTACGCGCCGGGACGGTTCACGGAGCCCGGGGCGCGGATCGCCGTCGTCGGCACCGATGCCGACGAGCTGCATCGAAGCCCTGCGGAGCTCGCAGTGCTCGCGCCGCCGGCCGCGGTCTGTCGCGAGCTTGCGTTGCGCGTCCCGGCGCGCGACGTTGCGACGCCCGATCGACGCGAGGTGCCTCCTCCGCCGGCGCCGCCGGCGGACGGCGAGCCGATGCTCGCGGGTCACGTCCTCGCGGCGCTTGCGGAACGTCTACCACGTGACGCAGTCGTCGTGGAAGAGGCGCCCGTCGACCGGCCTGAGCTGCACGAGCGACTCGCCGCACGCGAGCCGCTCGGCTTCCTCAGCGCAGCGATGGGCGGCCTCGGTTTCGCGCTCGGCGGCGCGACGGGCGTGCGCATGGCGCTTCCCGGTCGTCCGGTCGTCGCGGTCGTCGGCGACGGCTCGGCGATCTACGGGATCCAAGCGCTCTGGAGCGCCGCGCACTACCGCGTCGGCGTTCTCTTCGTGATCCTGTCGAACGGTGGCTACGCGATCATGGACCGCCTGGCCGAGCGCCGTGGCGGTGAGCCGCCGTGGCCGAGCTTCGACGTCGACGTCGCAGCGCTCGCGCGCGCGTTCGGCTGTCCCGGCCGGCGCATCACGACGTACGACGAGCTCGCGACCGAGCTCGACGCGATCGTGCCGACCCTCGCGTCACGCGACGAGCCCGTGCTGCTCGACGTCGCGATTGCGCCAACGCAGACGTTCGCGCCGTAGCCTCCGCCGCTGCAGGGCGTGGACGGCGCCCCCGCCGGGCGCCGTCCACGCGTCATGGCCTAGCTGATCTTCAGCGTTCGCTTGCGCTTTGGGTGCGTGATCGAGCTGTAGACGTACTTGCCCTTCTTCAGGGTCAGCGTCCACGTGCTCCGTCCTGTCCCCTTCACGCTCGTCTGCTTCGTCACGCCGGGGCCGACGAGCTTGAATCCCGTCGTCTTCGAGTTGTCGGTGACGACGACCGTGTACTGGCCGTGTGGCAGCGTCGCGACCGCCTTCCCATCGAGCCGCAGCGTGATGAAGACGTTGCCGACCGTGCCCTGGAGCACCTTGCCGCCGGTCACGGTGCTCGGCACGAGCCTCGCCATGTTCGGCAGCGAGTCGATCACGCCGAACTCCTTCGCGTACTTCGCGAGCTGGACGAGCTTGGAACGGTCGACCACTGGGCTCCAGATCGGCAAGCGCACGTTCTGGGTTCCCGCCGGTAGCAGCGCGCGGATCTCATCCGGATGCGCCTGCGCGTACGCGAGCGACTCGCTGATCGCCTCGTGAAACGACTTGGCGAGCTGCGGGTTCTTCGACACCCAGCTGTCCAGCGCGCCGTAGCCGCCGATTGGCCAGAACTTGCCCAGCACTGGGCCGGGCGCCATGACGATCCGGTCGCCGTCGATGTTCAGGCCCTGGGAGACGAACGGCTCCGGCGCCCAGAAAGCGTCGATCTGGCCGTTGTTCAGCGCCGAGCGCATCGCGCCGAATCCGATCGCGACCAGCTTCGGCGAGTTCGGATCGACGCCGACCTTCTTCAACGCCGCCTTGATCATCACCTCGCCGACGCCCTTCAACGCGTTGACGGCGATCGTCTTCCCGGCGAGATCCTGCGGGCTGCGGATCGAGCTCGACCCCTTGACCATGATGTTCTGCCAGTTGTCGTCGACGCTTGTTCCCTCGACCTCGCTCGCCGAGATCATCTGAAACTTGATCCCCTGGACGCGGCCGATCATCGCCGGCACGTAGCCCAGATAGCCGATATCCCCGTCGCCGTTTGCGAGCGAGAGCACGACGTCGTTGCCGCTCTGTAGCACCTTCTTCTGGATCTCGATCCCGCGCTGCGAGAAGAACCCCTTCTGGACGCCGAGGTCGAGCGGAAGTGCGTTCGCGATGTTCAGGGTGCGGAGGTTGATCGTCGCGAGGGTTCTGTCGGACGAGCTCGAAGCGGAGCCGCCGAAGAGCAACGCGGCTGCGAGCGCGACCAGGATCGTTGGCACGAACAGCCTTATTCTCATCCCTGTCCTTCCTTTCGATCGAGTCTCATACCGGAACCGGCAGCTCCCGTTTGATCAGCCGGTAGACGTGCCCGCGCAGTTGCAAGAACTCGGGCAGCTCCTTCGTCGTGATCTGATCGCGAGGGCGACCCAGGTCGACCTGCACGATCTCCTTCACTTCCGTGGGCGCATGCGTGAGCACGACGACGCGATCGGCGAGATACACCGACTCGTCGATGTCGTGGGTGACGAACAGGATCGTGATGCCGTACTCCTCGCGCACGCGTAGCACGAGGTCCTCGAGGTCGCCGCGCGTCTGGGCGTCGACCGACGCGAACGGCTCGTCCATGAGCAGGATCGTCGGCTGGTAGGCGAGCGCCCGCGCGATCGCGACTCGCTGCTGCATGCCGCCCGACAGCTGCCACGGGTAGTGGTCGATGAACCGCGTGAGCCCGACCGACTCGAGCGCGTCCTCGACGAGGCGCCTGCGCTCGTCGCGCCCGAGCGACTTGTGACGGAGCGGCAGCAGCACGTTGTTTCGAACGGACGCCCACGGCATCAACGAGCGTCCGTACTCCTGGAAGACGAGCGCCATCTCCTCCGGCGGCGCGGTGACGCGCTTGCCCCGGAGAATGATGTCGCCGCGCGTTGGGTGGAGGAGACCTGCGACGCACTTGAGCAGCGTCGTCTTCCCGCAGCCGGACGGACCGACGACGCAGACGAACTCTCCGTCCTCGACGACGAACGAAACGTCGCGCAGCGCGTGCGTGGCCTTCTCGTCGGTGCCGTACGTCTTCGCGAGGTTGCCGATCTCGAGCATCAGGCTTGGGCCGCGCGCCAGCCGCGGTGCCAGGCGAGGAGCCGGCGCTCGGCGAGAAGGAAGACGACGTTCAGCAGGTAGCCGAGCACGCCGATGAGCACGATCGCCGCCCACATCGGCGTGAACTCGAACGTGTTCTTCGAGATGAGCAGCACGTAGCCGACGCCGCTCGTGCTCGAGAAGTACTCGGAGAGGACCATCATGATCACTGCGAGCGAAAGACTCGTACGCATGCCGGCCGCGATCTGCGGCGACGCCGCGGGCAGCACGATGCGGCGGATCGCCTCGCGCCTCGGGATGTTGTAGGAACGCGCCGTCTCCATCATCGTCGGGTCGATCCCGCGCACGCCGTCGATCGTGTTCAGCAGGACCGGGAAGATGCAGAAGAACGCGATGAACGCGATCTTCTGGCGGTTGCCGATCGAGTGGACGAGGATGATCGAGATCGGAAGCAGGGCGGGCGGAGGCATCGCGCGCCAGTACTCGATGTGAGGCATCGCCCACAGGCGCGCCCAGCGCGAGAGGCCGATCGGGATACCGAGCGCGATGCCGACGACGACGGCGATCGCGAAACCGAGGCCGATGCGTTCGAGGCTCGGCACGACGTGCTCGCCGAACTGGGAGAAGAGCCACATCTGGCGGAACTCGACGAGGATCGTCGACAGACGTGGAAACTTCGCGTCGTCGAGGTGGACCGTGTACGCCTGCCACGCGGCGAGGATCGCGAGTGGCACCGCGATCTCGAGCGTTACCCTGAGCGCGCGGCGATGACTCACGTCACCTCAGTCCGTTCCGAGGGATGCCAGCGCAGCGCGCGTCGCTCGAGCGTCGTGAAGAGCAGGTGGATCCCGACGCCGAGGAACCCGGTCGCGAGCGCGAGTGCGTACAGCTGCGTCTCGAGGCCGTACGACTGCGCGTAGTTCACGAGCTGTCCGAGACCGGGCGTCCCCATGAAGAGCTCGGCCGTGAAGGCGAGAATCAACGCGACCGTGGACGAGATCCGCAGGCCCGTTGCGATGTACGGCGCGGAGCTCGGCAGCGTGATGCGGTAGAGGCGCTCGAGTCGTCCCACCCCGAACGACTTCGCCGTCTCGAGCGCGACCGGGTCGACGTCGCGGACGCCGTACATCGTTTGGATGAGCAGCGGCCAGAAGGCGCCGAACGCCGCGAGGAAGACCTCGCTCTTGAGGTTCGTGCCGATCGTCAGGAAGAGCACCGGGATCAGTGCCGCCGACGGGATCGGACGCAGGAACTCGATCGGCACGCGAAACGCGGTTGCCGCGAGATCGCTGGAGCCAAGCACGATGCCGATCGGGATCGCAAGGACCGCGGCGATCAGTAGTCCGCCGAACCAGCCGCGCACCGTGTCGGCGAACGACCACCAGAAGTGGCTCGTCTGCATCATCGACCACAGCTCGTTGAAGCTCGTGCTCATCGCCGGGAGGTCGCGTTGCGAGATGACGCCGGTACGCGAGATCAGCTCCCAGAAGAGGAGCGCCGACACGATCGAGAGGACGAAGACGACCGGCTCGACGGCCGGGATGGGGCGGCGCTCGCGCGCGGCCGGGAGCGCGGTGGTCGCGACTTCACCGGCGGCCATACGTCACCACTTCCCGGAAGCCTGCGTGCGCTGCGATCTCTGTGGCCGTGTGGACGAGCGCGGGCGCCAGGTCCTCGAAGAGCTCGTCCATCGAGACGAGCGAGCGGTGCACCGCGAGGTTGATCGCCGCCACCACTTCTCCGGTCTGCGCGCGCACGGGCGCAGCGATCGAGCGCAGTCCGTACGCGAGTTCCTCGTTGTTGATGGCCCAGCCCTGTGCGCGTACCTGCTCGAGCTCCTTCAGCAATGCACGCTTTGAGGTGATC
>DASVFB010000215.1:0-29766 GCA_036380275.1 Gaiellaceae bacterium
GCACCGGCTCGAGGAGGAGGGCATTCCGGTGATCGCGCGCTGGAAGTACCTCATCGTCGGCGCCGAGAGCGAGGACGCCGCGCACGAGCTCGCCGACCGGTTGCGGAAAGAGGCGCCCCCCGGCGCCAAGCTGCGGGTCGAACCGAGCGGCGAGATCGTCGGCGAGGTCATGAACCCGTTCGCGATCTTCGGCGGGCTCGGCTCCTAAAGGCTCGGTTCAGCCGGCACCCCGCCGGTACGCTGGCTCCGTGGCCGAGGCACCGGACGAGCGGAGCGTTTTTGACGTCGAGTGCCCCCACTGCCACAAGCACTTCCGGTCAGCACTGCTCGAGCCCAACTCGCCTCGGCACGCGGGCTTCAAGTGCCCGCACTGCCGACTCTTTGTCGCGTACGAGCGCGCGGCCGAAACCAACACCGATTAACGCCTCGCCGGCAGCGTGGCTTTGCCACGCTGCACGCCCGCCAACGGCGAAGCCGCAACCCTTCAACGGCGGCAAAATGGGCACGCGCGCGAAAGCGCGCCTGCCCGGTCTACCCGGCGCGAAATGCGCAGCATTTCGCGCCGTGAATCAGACGCAGTCTTTGAGGCCCTGAGCTTCGGGAAGCGACTCGAGCTTCTTGAGCGTGTTGTTCTCGATCTGGCGGATGCGTTCGCGCGTCACACCGAAGGTTCGGCCGACCTCCTCGAGCGTGCACGGCTGCTCGCCGAGCAGGCCGAACCGAAGCTCGATCACCTGCCGCTCGCGCTCGGGCAGCGCGTCGAGAGCGCGCTTGATGTCCTCGCGGCGCAGCTGAACCTGCGCGGTGTCGTAAGGCGACTCGGCCGACTCGTCAGGAACGAAGTCGCCGAGCGAAGACTCCTCCTCCTCGCCGATCGGCTTCTCGAGCGAGACGGGGAGCTGCGACATGCGCAAGATGTCGCGCACCTCGAACACAGTGATCTCGAGCTCCTCGGCGATCTCCTCCGGCAGCGGCTCTCTCCCGAGGCGCTGGACGAGCTGGCGCTCGATGTGCACGACCTTGTTCAGCTTCTCGACCATGTGCACCGGGATGCGGATCGTCCGCGCCTTGTCCGCGATCGCGCGTGTGACGGCCTGGCGGATCCACCACGTCGCATAGGTCGAGAACTTGTATCCCTTGCGGTAGTCGAACTTCTCGACGGCGCGGATCAGGCCGAGCGATCCTTCCTGGATCAGGTCGAGGAAAGACAGGCCGCGGCCGAGGTACGACTTCGCGATCGAGACGACGAGCCGGAGGTTCGCCTCGATCATCTGCGTCTTTGCGTACATGTCGCCGCGCTCGATCCGCTTCGCGAGGTAGACCTCCTGATCGGCGGTGAGCAGCGGCACCTTGCCGATCTCGCGCAGGTAGAGCCTGAGCGAGTCGAGTGAGGGCTCCACGGTGAGGTCGAGCTTGGCGTTCGCCTCTTTCGCGGCGGCCTTCTCGTCCTCGGGGGTGATCTGCTCGTGCGGCGGCGACTTGTGGGTCTCGCCCTCCATGAGCTCGACGCCGTGGTCGATCAGATAGGTATAGAAGTCTTCGACCTGCTCTTTGGTGAGCTCGACCTCCTCCAACCCGGCGACGATCTCGTCATAGGTGAGGAATCCCTTCTCCTGGCCATCCTGGACGAGCTTGTGCAGCTCTTCGACGTCGGGCAGAGCGATGTCGACCGTCAGCAAGAGTGAACCTCCCGGCAATTCGCGCTACGTGGACACAACACGGGTCAAGGTCGGACGACGAACGCAAAATGAGCCGGTCGACGAGATCCCCTGCGCCTCCGGCTCACTCTCACTCACACGCGCCGGATATTACACTGCAGTCGCAAAATTTCCACGCCGATTTCCTGCCGAGCTCACTCGACGGCGATCGTGCCGACTCGCTCACCGCGGCTGTTCGTGAGCGGCGACTCGGCGAGCGCGGGAAGCTCGACACCGAGCCGGCCAAGCGCAGTCGCGACCGCGGGACCGAGCGCGCGGTAGCCGCCGTCCGTGGTCTTGAGCACGAAACCGGTGCCGTCGGGCAGCGACCCGCAGAGCAGTCCCTCCGCCCCTCCCTTTGCGACCGCGCCCGGAACGGTCTGCATGAGGACCGTGTCCGTCGCCCCCGGCCCGCGGATCAACTCGGGGTGGGCGCGCATGGCGTCGGCAACCCGCTTCCCCTCAGGCGTCTCCTCGAGCCGGGTGAACATCGCCGCCATCCGCTCGAGGCTCAGGGCGAAAGTGAGGACGCCGCAGCCGTCGACCGCGACGGAAATCGCGTCCTCGTCGGCGTCCGCAGCTTCCGCAACATCGTGCAGATTGATGCGCTGCATGCGATGGCTCTCGAGCCTGTAGCCCTCCTTGCGCCAGCCGTGCGCGAGGCAGACCGCGAGCATGCCGGCGTGCTTGCCCGAGCAGTTGTGCTTGAGCCGTGACGGCGGATGGCCCTCGGGGCCGCACTCGAGGTCGCCCTCGCCGGCGTGCGCGCGGGCAAGCAGCATCCGCACGGCCTCGAGCTGCTCGCGTCCGGCCAGGTGTGACGCCGAGGCGATCGCGAGCTCCCGGGGGTCGACGTCGTCGTACGCTCGCGCGAGCGGCAGCGCCTGGAACGGCTTCGCGGAGGAACGGAGCAGCGTGACGAGCGACGGGTCACCGGCTTCGACAACCATGCGCCCGTCGCGAACGGCGACGGCGTGGACGAGGTGCGTCGCCTCCACGACGCCCCCGCGCCGCACGACTACCCTGATGGGCGCGGTGTACATGGAGGATGGACGTTAGATGCCGGAGCTACCGGAGATGGAGGCCTGGCGGCGCCAGCTGGACGAGCCCGTGCGGGCGTTCCCGATCGCGAAGGCCGGGCCGGCGCACGTCGCGACGCTGAAGACGTTCGATCCGCCGCTGTCTGCGCTTGACGGGCGGCGGCTCGCGGGCGCTCGGCGGCGGGCGAAACGGCTCATGTTCCCGACCGAGGACGGCGAGCTCGTCCTGCTTGTCCACCTGATGACCGCGGGTCGCCTCCGCTACCTGCGGCCGGGCGAGAAGGGGCCAAAGTCGCCGGCGTTCCGCCTTGAGTTCGAGGGCGGCGCCCACCTCGTGCTCACAGAGGCCGGGTCGAAGAAGCGCGCAGGTGTGTGGCTGCTGTCGCCGGAGGCAGCGGACGCGGAGCTCGCGCACCTCGGGCCCGAGGCTCTCGGCCTCGGCGGGGACGCAATCGGGGCGATCTGCGCCGAGGAGTCGCGCCGACTGCACTCGATGCTCCGTGACCAGCGAGTGATCGCGGGCATCGGCCGGGCGTGGGCCAACGAGATCCTGCACCACGCCAAGCTGTCCCCCTTCGCGCTGTCCCGGGACCTGGTCCCGGAGCAGGTGCAGGACCTTGCCTCCGCGATCGACGTCGAGCTTGAACGAGGGCTCGAGCTGCGCGAGCGCGGGGCGAACGACGCGCGGACGTACCGCGTCCACGACAAGCTGCACGAGCCGTGTTACGTCTGCGGCACGCCGATTGCGCGGGTCGACTACGAGGAGCACACGGTCTACTACTGCCCCGACTGCCAGACGGGTGGCCGCGTACTCAAGGATCGACGCATGTCGCGCCTGCTCCGCTGATCCGGCCTCAGCGGCGACGACGTCACACTCGCGTGACGGTGGCTGCCGACGCAGGTGTCTCGAACGGACCGTGCGGTGGGAACCGCCCACCTTGGCCCAGAGAGCGGAAGGACTGCGTTCCGTGCGGATTCCGTTTCGAAGCCGTCACTTCCTCGTGATGGTGGCTGCCACCAGACGGACCGGAGCGGCGTCGGCCGAAGAGGCCCTACATCAACCGGACGAGTAGGCGCTCGCCGTCCACCTCGACCATCCCGCCGAGCGCCCGTAGCGCGCTGACGGCGACCGCTGCGCCGAGGTCCTTCAGCTCCTCGCCGAGGATCACCGGCGCCGCCGACTCGGTGACGGGCTCCAGCGTCAGCTCGGCGCCGTCGACGTGCATATTCACCTCGTCGACGCCGCCGTGCCGCCGCGCGCACAGGGCGAGCAGCACGAGTGCCCGCTGCACGGTCGGCGGATCCGTCGTGATCGTCGCGCCCGTGCCGTCCGCGCCGGGAACGGCGGCGCGCGCCAGCTCGAGCGTGTCCACGTCGGCAAGCACCGGCTCATAGCGGTCGCCGGCGATGCGCGCGGCGAGCCCGAGCTCCTCCAGCAGCTCGGTCATCTGCTCGGACGCGGCGATGATCATCTCGACGTACCGGGAGAGCGGCGGCTCGAGCTTGACACCGCGCTGCATCGTCCGCGCGAAGCCGAAGATCGTGGCGAGCGGCGTGCGCAGATCGTGCACGGCGAGCGAGGTCAGCCGGGCGAACGACGTATCCTGGGATGCGGACATGGACGGCGACGCGAAGCTTGTCACACACGACCTCCAGGCCTCCGCGCCGGAGGTCCAGCTCGGCCTCTCGAGGGCGGGTGTCAAGGGAATCGCAAAGGCGATCCACCTCCGCTGGGGCAGCTTCGAGCAGGTCGTCTCCGCGGAGATCGACTGCACCGTCGACCTCGCCGCGTCGCAGAAAGGCGTGCACATGTCCCGCTTCCCGGAGTTGTTCGAGGAGGCGATCGAGCGCGTCGTGATCGGCGAGGCGCTCGTGATCGAAGCGCTCGCGGAGCACATCGCGCAGCACATCGTCGAGCGACAACGCGCGCTGCGCGCCGAGGTGCGGATCCGCGCGCAGTACCCGCTCGAACGACTGACGCCCGTGACCAAGCTGGCGACGCAGGAAATGGTCGCGCTGATCGGAATCGCCGCGGCCTCGGAGAACCGTGTCCGCCGTCTCGTCGGTGTGGAGGCGACAGGGATCAACGCGTGCCCGTGCGCGCAGGGGCTCATGCGCGACAAGGCGGTCGAGCGCCTCGGGGAGGCCGGTTTCGACGATGGCGACGTCGAGCGGATCCTCGAGCTCGTCCCGCTCGCGACGCACAACCAGCGCGGCCGCGGAACGCTCTACGTCGGCACCGAGCAGCAGCTGAACGCCGAGCGGCTCGTCGACATCGTCGAGGCCTCGATGAGCTCACCGGTGTACGAGCTGCTAAAGCGGCCGGACGAGCTGTTCGTCGTCGAGCACGCGCACCTGCAGCCGCGGTTCGTCGAGGACTCGGTGCGGATCGCGCTCGCGACGACGATCGAGCGCTTCCCCGATCTCGACGACGCCGACTTTCTCTATTCGCGACAGATCAACCTCGAGACCATCCACTCGCACGACGTGCTCGCCGAGCGATACGGCACCGTCGGCGAGTTGCGCAGCGAGCTCGCTGACGGCACGCCGCCGCGCCGGCACACGAAGCTCGACGACTGGCTTCATGACTGGTGACTACCGAGACCGTCACCCGTCCTCCCGACACCGGGACCGCCGCCGGCAAGCCCTGGAACGTGATCGTGCTCAACGACAACCACAACACCTTTCAGGGCGTTGCGTTCGCGCTCTCGTCCACCATCCCGGGCGTCGACTACGACAAGGGCATGCGCATGGCGGACCGGATTCACAACTCCGGCAGGGCAGTCGTCTGGAGCGGCCACAAGGAGCCGGCCGAGCTGTACTGGGAGCAACTCCGCGGCTTCGGGCTGACGATGGCCCCGCTCGAGCCGGCGGCGTGAGCGACACCGAGCTCGCCGGACAGCTCGAAAGCCTCCGCGATCAGCAGCGGGCAGTCGACGAAGTGCTGCGCGCCCTCGCGCGGTTCGAAGGCCTGCAGCCCGTCCTCGACGCCGTCGTCGCCGCGGCGAACCGGCTCTGTAACGGCGTCTCGGCCGGGCTCTGGCTCGCGGACGGCGAGCTCTTCCGGGTCGCGGCTCTGATCGCCAGTCCCGAGCAGACCGAGTACGAGCGCGCACATCCTCACGTGCCCGAAGCGCGCTCGCTCACCGGTCGCGTGCTAGCCACGCGCCAGCCAGTGCACATCCCCGACGTGCTCGCCGATCCGGAGTACGAGTGGGGAGCGCAACGCGCTGCGGGCTACCGCGCGATGGTCGGCGTGCCGATCTTCGCCGATGAGGAGCTGATCGGGGTCCTGGCGGTGACGCGGCCGGTTCCCGAGCCGTTCACCGACGACGAGGTCCGGCTCGTAACCACCTTCGCGAACCAGGCGTCGATCGCGATCGCGAATGCGCGATTGCTCGACGCAGTCGAGCGTCAGCTCGAACAGCAGCGCGCAATCAGCGATGTGCTCCGAGCTGTCGCGCGCTCCGAAGGCCTCGAGCCGGTCTTTAGCTCCGTCGTCGACGCGGCTACTCGGCTGTGTCAAGGCGACTACGGAGCGATGTATCTCGTCGACGGTGACGTGCTGCGCGTCGTCACTCAGCACTACGGGCAGCCGGAGCTGTATGCGTACGAACGCGAACGTCCTCATACCCGCGATCGATCCACGGTGATCGGGCGTGTCGCGCTCACCCGCGACGTCGTCCACATTCCCGATACGCGAGAAGATCCCGAATACGTCTGGGGCGGCGCGGAGATCACCGAGTACCGCGCATTGCTCGGAGTGCCGGTCTTCGTCGACGGTGAGCTGATCGGCGCGATGAACGTCGTGCGGATCGCTCCAGAGCCGTTTCTCGACGAGCACATCGAGCTCGTGAAGACCTTCGCCGATCAGGCGGCGATCGCGATCGCCAACGCGAGGCTACTCGACCGGATCGAGCGCCAACGAACCGAGCTCGCGCGCTTCGTCTCGCCGCAAGTTGCCAAGCTGCTCTCTAGCGATGATGGCGAGCGCCTGCTCGGCGGACATCGCGCATACATCTCCGTTCTCTTCTGCGATCTGCGCGGCTTCACAGCGTTCACCGAGACGGCCGCTCCCGAAGAGCTCTTCGAGCTGCTGCGTGACTACCACGCACTCGTCGGCGAGCTCATCGCCGAGTACCACGGCACCCTCGAGCACTTTGCAGGCGACGGAGTGATGGTGTTCTTCAATGACCCCGCGCCGGTCGACGAGCACGAGCTGCAGGCGATCCGCATGGCCCTGGCGCTGCAGGAGCGCTTCGCCGCGCTCGCGGCTCTATGGCGGAGGCGCGGCACCGAGCTCGGCCTTGGCATCGGCATCGCAGCCGGCTACGCCACGCTCGGGCGGATCGGCTTCGACGGCCGCTACGACTACGGCGCGCTCGGCCCTGTGACCAACCTTGCCTCTCGTCTCAGCACGAAAGCCGAAGCTGGGCAGACCCTGATCAGCCAGCGTCTGCACGCAACCGTCGAGGACGCCGTCGACGCCGTCGCCGTCGGCGACGTCGAGCTCAAGGGATTCGCACGCCCGGTCGCCGCGTACGAGGCTCGCGCGCTCCGCGCCTCCTGAGCACGAAGCGGTTCTCCTCGCCGTGCAAGAGCCGTTTCAGGTTGCCGCGGTGCAGGAACACGACGGCCGCCGCGGCGAGCGTCGCGAAGACGATCACCGGCCACGAGTAGCCGAGCAACCACGACGCAACAGGAAGCGAAAGCGCGGCGAGCATCGACGCGACCGACGCGTAGCGCGTCACGCCGAAGGCGACGAGCCACACGACCGCAGCGACTCCACCCACGAGCGGAGCAACGCCGAGAAACGCGCCGCCGGTGGTCGCGACCATCTTCCCGCCCTTCTCGAAGCGAAGGAAGATCGGGCGCGCGTGGCCGACCATCGCGCCCGCACCCGCTAGTACGCCCGCGAGCGGCGAGACCGTGTGCGCAAAGACGAACGCGGGCACGAAGCCCTTGGCCGTATCGAGGACGACGACGGGAACGCCGTACCAAGGGCCGTACGTGCGCCACACGTTCGTCGCGCCGACGTTCCCGCTTCCGCGCGTGCGCACGTCCTCGTGCTTGAAGACGCGGACGAGCCAGTACCCGAATGTGACCGAGCCGGCGAGGTAGCCGACGACGATGCCGAGTACGACCTCTATCTCGTCGGGATCCCGTAGCGACCGACCCACTCGTTCACGACACCCCAGTCGAGGTTCGCGAAGAACGCGTCGATGTACGACGCACGGTCCGTCTGGTAATCGAGGAAGTACGCGTGCTCGTATACGTCGAGCGCGATGAGCGGCGTCGCGTTCCACACCGGGAACGTGTTCTGCGCATCGCCGATGTAGTTGAAGAGGCGGCCTTCGTCCCAGTCGTACGCGGTCCACGCCCACCCCCGCGCGGCCATACCTGTGGCCTTCAGGTCGTCGCGCCAAGCATCGACGGTGTGGAAGTCGCGGTCGATGAGGTCACGAATCCTTCCCTGAGGGTCACCACCGTGCCCACCGAGATGATCGAAGTAGACCTCGTGATTCTTGATCCCGCCGATCGCGAACGTGAGATCGACCTTGAGCGCGCGGAGGTCGGAGTAGACCTGGTTCGCCGAGGCGAGGTCGGTGTCCCCGAGCAGGCCGAGGATCTCGTTTCGCTTCGCGACGTATCCCTCGTACAGCTTGTAGTGCGCCTCAACGGCCGCCCGCGAGATGCCGTCGAGCTCGAGCAGCGCCGGCTTGAGCGCGCGCGGGGCGATCTCCTCCACCTGGAAGACGAGTGACATGCCGCAGGAGGATATCGTCCGGAGAAAGGGACGAAAGGAGCAAGCGATGGCTTTCGACGTGCCGCCTCTCCCGTACGACTACGGAGACCTCGAGCCGACGATCGACGAGGAGACGATGCGGCTCCACCACGACAAGCACCACCAGGCCTACGTGGACAACGCCAACGCGGCCCTCGCAGGCACCCAGTGGGCCGATCGGCCCGTCGAACAGGTGCTCGTCGAGATCGACCTTCTCCCGGAGGAGAAGCGCACCGCAGTCCGCAACAACGCCGGCGGGCACGCGAATCACTCGCTGTTCTGGGAGATCATGTCGCCCGACGGCGGCGGCGAGCCTTCAGGCTCGCTCGGCAAGGCGATCGACGACACCTTCGGCGGACTCGACGAGCTGAAGCAGCTCGTGAACGACGGAGGCGTGAAGCGCTTCGGCTCAGGCTGGTCGTGGCTCGTCTGGGACGGCACCGGCCTCGCCGTCTACTCCACGCCGAACCAGGACAGCCCGATCCTGAAGGACTGGGACGACGTTCCGCTGCTCGGGATCGACGTCTGGGAGCACGCGTACTACCTCAAGTACCAGAACCGCCGGCCCGAGTACCTCAGCTCCTGGTGGAACGTCGTCAACTGGGACGCCGTGCAGCGGCGCTTCGACGAGGCGAAGTAGACGCAACGGACAGGTCCGAGGGACTGTCCCTCGGACCTGTCCGGAAGGATCAGCTCCGAATCGTCGGAGACTTCTGCGAGGCGTAGCACGGGGCCGCCTGGCCGGCGGGCAGGACGGCACGCACGCTCAGACCCCGCCTGAGTAGCGCTCCGAATGTGACGCTGCTCGCGGTCGAAGCCGCCAGCGGCTCCGACGCAGCAACGCGCTTGCCGAGAAACACGGTCTTGACCGTGCTCCAGCGGTGCCTCACCTTTACCCAGCGCTGGAAGAGGACCGCCTTCCCGACGAACGACTGGGCCGCAATGACCTGTGCCGTGAACCTGTGCACGCCGTTGCGCTTCAGCACCACGACCGGGCGGACGGAAACAGCGGCCGCGGAGCTCGTGACCGTCGCAGTCGTGCCCTTGTAGCGCGCCTGGTAGCTCGTTCCGAGCGTGGGCTGAGCCTGGTACGCGAAGTTGCCGCCGGTCGTCGTCATGGCGGTCGCGATGACCTTCGCGGCATTTTCGCCGCACGGTTGGGCGAGGATGTCGACCTTCTGACCTGCCGCGGCCGTGGACAGCACGCCGGCCACGGCTGCGGTGCTGCCGTAATTGGCGACCGTCGGATGCGCCGAGAGCGTCAACGTCGCGGGAGCGGCCGTGACCGTGACCGTGCCCTTCCTGTTGTTGTTCAGCGGATCGACGGTCGTGAACTTACCGGTCTTGCTGAACGTGAACGTGTGGGTCTGGCCGGGCGAAAGCACAAGCGACGTGAACGGGCACGCCTTGCACACGACCTGGTGGTTGACCGTGTCTTTGTTCGTCCACGTCACGGAATCTCCGGTCTGGACGGACACGGCACCCGGCACGAAGCCGAGCTTGCTGATGTCGACCGTGACCGTCTTTGCCGGGGCGGGCGCGGCGACGAGCAGTGCCACCGCACCCGCGAGAACAATCATCTTCTTCAACGTCCTACCTCTTTTCCCGGGGATTCGTTTCGGTGATTGCCATGTGCCGCTAGTGGCGGTATCGGACCTTCACCGAGTTGCTCCAGGTGTCGAGATAGCCCGAACCCGCCTGGTTGGTGGTCATGTACACGCGATACGTAAACGTGCCCTTCTTGTGCGGAGCCTTGAAGATCCGACCGGAGAGCGGCCCGAGCTTCAGCTTTTGCACCGTCACCCACTGGCCGAACGACGAGCGACGCTGCAGGTGGATCGACCGGCCCGCAAACGGATGCGAGGCGGTGATCTTCGCGTAGAGTCGCGTAGCGGTCATCCGGTCGAGCGTGAGCTTGGGACGGACCTGGACCGTTACCGGCTGGCTCGTCGCCGTCTTCCACTTCACCGAATAGACGGTCAGCACGCTGGGGTTCGTCGTGTAGACGAATGCCCCGCCGATGCCGGTGACCAGCGTGGCCACCTGCTGCGTGGACGATCCGAACGGCTGCGCGAGGATCGTCACCGACTCGTTCGGCTTGGCGCTCGAGACAGTGCCCGAGATCGTCGTCTGGTCCCCGTAGAACACGATCGGGTTGTTGACCCCGAGCGAGATGGACGGAGGCGGGCCTTTGACGACCACGGTGCCGGTCATCGACGGCTTGAGGGCGTCGTGGTAGCGGAACGTCCCGGCCGCGTTGAACGTGAACGCGAATTTCTGTGTCGGCCTCAGAATCGACGAGGCGAACGCGCCGTTATTGGCGACCAACTGGTGGTTCACCTTGTCGACGTTCGTCCACTCGACTGCGTCGCCCTGGTTGACGGTGACGGTTTTCGGGCTGAAGCTCGTCGCCCCGATCTTGACCGTGACGGTCGCCGCGTAGCTCGACGCGGGAAGCGCGAGCACGAGCATGGCGGCGACGGAAAATAGCGCTCTTTTCATGGTGTCCCTTTCTCCCTGGTCGGACACTCTTCTTCTCACCGATTTGTGACGATTCCAGTCGGCATTCCGCCGAATTAACGAGATTCGTACATCTGCGTCAGAATCGGGGTCTGCCTGTAAAACCAGCTGTGCACGAGATGCGTAGAGACGATCAGGAGATGAAGCTCGCCGCGCCCCCGCGCATCGAGCCGGCTGGCGCGGGGCCCGCAGGGCGAGCGACAGACGGAGACCTTCTACAGCGAATTGCAGATGGTGACGACGGAGCCTTTGACACCCTCTACCACCGCTTTGCCCGGCCGCTCTACGGCCTGGCGCTCCGGATGCTGCGCGACCGCAGCCGCGCCGAGGACGCCGTCCAGGAGACTTTCGCCTCGATCTGGCGTTCGGCAGCGAGCTACCGGCCCGAGCGGGGACCGGGCGCGCCGTGGCTGTACGCCGTCGCGCGCAACGCCATCGTCGACCGCGCGCGCGCGCGGGGGGAGGCGACCTTCGCCGACCCGCCCGAGGCGGTTTCGCCGGACGCCGGGCCCGACGAGCGCGCGCAGTCCAGCTACACCTCGTGGCGCGTTCATCGTGCAGTCGGCGACCTCCCCGACCACGAGCGCGAGGTGCTCGAGCTCGCCTACTGGGGAGGTCTCTCGCAGAGCGAGGTCGCGCACTTCCTCGACATTCCGCTCGGCACGGTGAAGACCCGGACTCGCAGCGGTCTCGCGCGCCTCGCCGACTTGCTGGAGGGGGAGTTTCGGTGACGCCTACGCCCGACTTCGAAGAGCTCATCGGCGCGGATCTCTCACCGGAGGAGCAGGCGCGGCTGCGGCGCGCGCATGACCTGCTGATCGCGGCGGGCCCGCCGCCTGAGCTTCCGCCCGCGCTCGCCGAGCCGGGTGCCGTCGAAGCGGAGCCGACGCCGTTCTTCAACCGCCGCCGTAACGCGACGATCCTGGTGCTCGCCGCCGCGCTCGCTGCGGCCGCCTTCGGCATCGGATACCTGACCGGTGGGAGGGGCAACGGCGACACCTTCGCGACAAAGCGCACGGTCGTCATGCACGGCACGCCGGCTGCACCCGAGGGAGCGATCGCCTCGATCGCCCTCGGCAATCGAGACGACGCCGGCAACTGGCAGATGCTCGTCCGCGTCTCGAACCTCGAGAAGCTGCAACGGGGCAGGTACTACACCCTCTGGCTCACGCGCAAGGGTCGCGCAGTCGCGCCGTGCGGATCGTTCATCGTCAGCGGCGGCGACGCGACGACCGAGGTCCACTTCACCGTGGCGTACAAGCTCAAGAGCTTCGACGGCTGGGTCGTCACCGAGCAGGCGCGCGGCGACCGCACGACGGGACCCGTCCTGCTCCGTACCGTCTGACCCCAGGACGGGATAAGGTTTGGCGTTCCGGACGCCAGCGAGAGGATCGGGCCCCTGCCGAAGATCTGGATGCCGACGTTTGTCCTGTTCGCCGTGCTGCTGTCAGCGCTCGCCGCAGGCTGCGGCGGCGACAGTAGTTCGGAGCCGACGACCACCGCCGCGAAGGCCGCGCCGAACGAGCGCTTCACCACGGCGGAGTGGGAGCAGTACAAGACCGACGCCGCAGCCTTTCAGAAGCTCAACGACTCCACCCTGGCGAAGGTCACCGTCTGCACGAAGCCGATCAACCCGCCCCCCGGAGCAATGACGAAATGCGTGGGCGACTCGCTGACGAATCTGGGCACCGCGACGGAGAAGCTCGGCCAGACGCTCGAGGGCCTCACCTCCTCCGTCGGAGGAGCTTGTTTGACGGCGCTCAACGGCCTGCTCAACTACGTCAGGCCCTACCAGGCCTCGATTGCGTCGCTGCAGAACGTGATCGATGCGGACAACTTCGCGGCTGCGTACAGCTCGGCCAGCAGCATGAAGACCGCGCGGACCCAAGGCCGCGCGGCGAATGCCGCCGTCATGAAGGACTGCGCTCCGGCCTAGACGGTCTAGTCTGGCACTAGGGCGCGACGCGGCCGGACGCCACGAAGGCCGCATACGTGATCGGCATGTGCAGCTCGAGGAAGCGCTCGACCGCTTCTGCGTAGCGGCGGATCTCAAGCTGCGCCGTCTCGGCCGCCCGCAGCGAAACGAAGTTCATGAGCGAGCGCGCGTTGACGGTCCAGTAGAACTCGGTGTAGGCGCCGACCGGCAGCACGCTGCGTGCCACCTCGCGCGCGACGCCGGCCTCGACGAGCCGCTCGTACGTTGAGTACGCGTGCTCGTACACCTCGCGCAAGGCGTCGCGCGTGTGCTCGGCCAACTCTGGCTCGACAGGCTCGAACGTGTACGCGCCCGGCTTGCCGACCTGGTTGCGGACGTCCTCCGCCTCGGGGACATAGAAGTCGTCCGTCGCCTTCGCGTAGCGAAGTGAGAACTCGTTGAACGAGCCGACCCGGTGTCTCATCCATTCGCGCGCTACGAAGATCGGGCAGCGGATGTGAAAGCGAAAAGCGTTGTGCTCGAAGGGCGTTCCGTGCCTATCGCGCATGAGGAAGCGGATCAGCCCCGCGTCCGAGTCGTCCATCTCCTCCTTGCGCCGCGCGAACGAGACTCGCGCGCCGTTGACGACCGAGAGGTCGCTCGCCATCACGTCGTCCAGCCGGACGAAGCCGTGGTCGAGCACGTGAATCGTGTCGTCGGTCAGAACGAGGTCGGTCACTGCCAAGGCCCGGCGATGCTAGCGTCCGGCCAGGATGGCAACGCTCGACGCGATCGGGATCGTCTCGCGGGACATTCCTGAATCCTGCCGCTTCTACCGCACGCTGGGCGTGGACGTTGCCGAGCCGCCCAACGGCGAGGACCACTTCGAAGCCGTGCTGCCGAACGGGGTGCGGCTCATGTTCGACACGGAGGAGCTGATCAAGCAGCTCGATCCGCAGTGGAGGCGGCCGGAGGGCGGCCACGGCACGACGCTCGCGTTCAAGTTCGACGACGCGGCCGGCGTCGACGAGACGTACGCCCGACTCGCGGAAGCAGGGTTCACGGGCAAGACGGAGCCTTACGACGCGTTCTGGGGTCAGCGCTACGCGGACGTCGTCGACCCCGACGGCAACGTCGTCCACTTGTTCGCGCCGCTCTAGGGGCGTCACCGTAGAGTGATCCACGTCGGCACGTCCGGCTGGAGCTATCCGTCGTGGCGCGGAGACTTCTATCCCGCCGACGCCGACCCGAAGACGTTCCTCTCTTTCTACGCGGAGCGCTTCGACACAGTCGAGCTGAACACGACGGGCTACCGTCTGCCGGCGGAGGACCAGTTCGCGCGCTGGGCGGAGCAGACGCCGGCCGAGTTCACGTTCGCAGTCAAGATGCCGCTGACTCGGCTGGAGCGCGTCGGCACGTTCGTCGAGCGAGTCCAGCGGCTCGGCGGTCGTCTGGGCCCGTTGCGAATCGTCGTGCAAAGTGCCCGCGACGATGGGCTGCTCACGTTCCTCCAGGGCTCGCTGCCGCCGGAGCTCGAGGTCGCGTACGACTTTCGCCACGAGTCGTGGGACAGCGTCGGCGGCCTCGTCCGCGTCAACGACTTCGCCGCGGAGCCGTTCCGCTACATCCGCCTGCGCGAGCCGCCGTACTCCGACGACGACCTCGCCGCTGTCGCACGGCGCCTTCGCGCGCCGGCGTACGTCTACTTCCGGCACGAGGACGAGGCGACGGCGCCGGAGTACGCCCGGCGGCTACTCCGAATGACCGACGCCTGAAAGAGCCACGTCCGCAGCGTCCTGGGCCAGGCGGACGAGCTTGCGGGCGCTCACGACGCGCACGTCGCCCTCGGCCATCGCCAAGTTGACCTCGACGAGGTGCGCGGCTGCGCGTGCCGCGCCTGCCGCGAGCGCTGCGGCCGAGGCCGCGTCGGCGCGAACATCGCCCTCGCAGTGATCCGCGACATGCGCGGCGAGTTGTGCGACGTCGCACGCGGCCTCCGCGATGGCCAGCGGAATCTCCGCGGCGCGGTCCAGCGCCTGTCCGAGGTTGAAGTCGCGCGCTTCGGGGCGGTGCTCCTCGTCGGCGCGACGCACCTCGAGGAACGCCTCGAGCGCCTCTGCGTCCTCCTGCGCGAGCCTGACAGCGCGCGCACGCAGCGACTCGGCCTGGGCAACCGCCGCGCGGGCGTCGGCCCACGACTCGAACGAGGAGCGTGCGGCCATCGCCGACAGAGCGGCGGCGAACGCGGTCACGAACGCGGCCGCGGGACCCGCCCCCGGGACGCGCGTCCCGTGAGCGAACTTGTCGAGCAATTCCTCTGCCTGCAGCGAGAGCACCGCCCAACCTTATTCGGGAGGCGTCTAGCTCAGGCGGGTCTGCAGCTCGCGGACGAGATGCGGCCTCGGCTCGATGCCTTCGCGAGCGAGTGCGGCCTCGAGGTCTGCGATCAGCGTCGCGCGGAACGCGGCGTCGGCCTGGGCCCGCTCGACGAGATCGTCGAGCACAACGCGAAGGCGGGGCAGCTGGGACGCCGCCTCGACCCACCCCTGTGGCGCCGGCCGTAGCAGTCCGATGAGGAAGCCGAGGCGTTCCTCATTCCAAGGGTTCGCGCTCATCAACCTCCAGACGCGGCGGGGCCGTCGTTTCTTCCCTCGAGCTGGACGCGCATCTTCACGAGACACCGAGAAATACGGCTTGCAATCGTTCCCGGTGGGAGCTCGAGCCCCTCGCCGATCGTCCGGTAGCTCTCGTCGCGGCAGAAGAATCGGTCGAGCAGCTCAGAGCACGGGTCGCCAAGCGCCTCCAGCGCTTCCCGGACGTCGAGCGCCAGGTCGAGCTCTGCGAGCGTCTCGTCGGCGCCGGTCTCGATGTCTTCGGTCGGCTCGACCCGCGTTCGCTCGCGAAGGCGGTCGACGCAAAGGTTCCGGGTCAGCTGTGCAAGCCAGGGACGCACGGCCGAATCCTCGCGGAGGCGATCGAGCCGCTCGTACGTCCGCGCGAAGACCTCCTGGAAGACGTCCTCGGCATCGTGGTCCGACAGGCGAAATCCCTGCACCGCGATGGCGTAGACGTAGCGCGAAAAACGCTCGACGAGCTCAGCCCACGCTTCCTCGTCGCCCTCCCTGCAGCGGGCGACGAGCTCAGCGTCGGTGAGCCTTGACGTCACGCGGAGCCGATTCCCATCGGCGCGGGAAGGCGCGCGCCGACCAGAGCATCCGCAGCCTCGCGGCTCGGCGCATGACCGGTCACCGCTGCGATGAACTCGTCCCGCTCGAGGGCGAGCAGCTTTGTGTCGTCGACCGCCTTCACCGTGGCCGTTCGCGGGATGTCACGCAGCAGCGCGATCTCGCCGAACGCCTCCCCGGGCCACGCGTCTGCGACCTTCTCGCCGTCGATCCAGATCTCGCAGCGGCCGTCCTCGACGATGTAGAAGAGGTCGCCGTGGTCTCCCTGGCGGAAGACGGTCTCGCCGGCGGCGACCGACACGGGAATGAGCTTCATGGCGAGGTTCTCGATTGTCGCAGGAGGAAGCGGCGCGAAGATCGGGTTCGCGCGCAGGAGCTCGATGCGCTCGACCGGAACGTGGGCGCGCTGGTCGATGACGGACAGGCGCCGCCAGAGGAGCAGGGCAAGAACGGGAAGCATCGCGCCCACCAGGATCAGCGCTGCGCGGATGCTGATCAGATCGAGCAGAAACGGCACGATCAGGGCGCCCACGGCGAGCCCGAGCACGAGGATGCTCTGGAGTGCGCCGAAGACGCGGCCGAGCACTTCGTCCGGCACGGCTCGCTGCAGCAGCGTGACGCCTGACACGTCCACGAGCGTGTTTCCGATCCCGAAGACCGCGATGAGGATGACTGCGCCGAGGACGGTCGGCCAGACGCCGATCAGTCCCAGCCCGGCGCCGATCAGGATGAGCCCCAGCCCGAAGTCCGTGGCGAGCCGCCTCCGGCCGATCAGAGCGAACGCGACGGCGACGCCGATGATCCCGCCGACGCCCATCGCCGCGTTGAGAAAGCCGAGGCCCGAGTTGCCGATATCGAGCAGGTCGAGCGCCGTGACGACGATCAGGACGCGCAGCGCGCCGGCGACGATCGTCTGGCAGAAGTACAGGAAGACGATGACGCGCGCGTCGCGCTGAGCCCAGAGCGTGCTGAAACCGGCGACAGCCTCGCGAAAGGTGCTACGGCGCTCGGGTCTGACCGGCGGCGCCTCGAACCGGCTGTGCAGCTGGACGACGAAAATGGCCGACCAGACGAGCGTGAGCGCGTCCGCGACGAAGACCCAGCCGACGCTCGTGGCCGCAAGCAGCAGGCCTCCAAGCGCAGGGCCGACGAACGTCCCGAGGCTCTCGATCGCGGTCGAGGTCGCATTCGCGGCCGTGAGCTCCTCCGGCGACTCGGCCAGGAGCGGCAAGAGCGCCGCCTGGGCAGGGCGGAACGTCTTCGACGCGACGGCCATGAAGCCGGCGAGCACGTAGACGATCACCGGCGAGGCGCCCGTGAACGCTGCCACCGCCATGCCGGCCATCGCGGCGACGCGGCTCAGGTCGGCGACCAGCATCACCCGCTCGCGGCGGTAGCGGTCGGCGAAATACGCGAGCCACGGCGCCGTCAGGGCGGAGGCGACCCAGCGGAGGACGAGGACGGCGCTGACAGCCGTGGCCCCGCCGTGGTCGTTCGCGTACACCGCCAGGGCGACCAGAAAGCCCCATTCGCCCGTGACCGAGCCTGCGAAGGCCAGCTGCAGCTTGCGGAGCTGCGGGTTGGCGAAAACCGCGTGAAATGACCGCGTGGTCTCCCTCAGCTGTCGCCTAAACTCCTTCACGAAGCTGAGAATCGCACGTACGCTTGCGTTTTCAAAGGAACAATGGAAGATTGAGGAGACGAAGCACGTCTAGATGGTTGAAGTGAACAACCCGAGCAGCGAAAGGAGAATCACAGTGAACGAGCAGACCGAGCAGAACGAGAAGAACCAGGAGCCCAAGGACGACGTCGAGGGCCACGTCCTCGAGCAGCTCGAGGAAGCGGACGTCGAGGCGCACCAGTTCGAGCAGGTCGAGCAGGTCGAGCAGGTCGAATAGGCTCCGACCACGCGAGCACACCCTTTCGAAGGGCGCCCGCCGGGCGCCCTTCTTATTGCTTGAGCACGTCCTCCAGCGCGTTGAGCAGCGCAAGCGCCTGCTGGCGACGCTCCTCGGCCAGCTCGTCGAGCGCTGCGGCGAGGCGGGCGACCACTGCGAGGTCGCCGCTGCCCTGCTCGAGCGCGGCCTTCGCCCGCCGGGAGCGCTGGAGCAGGTCGAGCGCGATCGCGGCCTGGTTCGCGAACAGACCCAGGAGCTCCATCTCGTGGAGCGAGAACCCAGGCCGCTGCGGCCGGTCGAGCACCTGGAGCACGCCGAGCGCCCGCTCCTCGACGAGAAGCGGCACGGACATGATCCCCTTCGGCACGTAACCCGTCTTCTCGGCGACCTCCTTGGAGTGGCGCGGATCCTCGGTCAGGTCCTCGATCACGAGCGGCTGCCGCGTGACGAGCGTCCAGCCGGCGATCCCGGTGCTCGAGGGGATCCGTGTACCGACGAGGCCCTGCTCGTCCTCGCCCGCGACCGCCTCGAAGACGAGCTCGTCCGCCTCCTCGTCGAGGAGGAAGATCGAGGAGCGCTGAGCGTCGAAGATCGCCCGCGCGACCTCGACGATCGACCGGAGCAGCGATCCGTAGGCGGCGTCGGCGCCGATCACGCCGGCCGCGACGGCGGCTCTGAACCCGTCCTCGCTCATGTGTCTTTCGATCCTCCCATGTTGTCGGCGATCAGGTGGAGCACGCTCTTGAGCTGGAACGGCGTCAGCTCGGGATGCTTGGAGCGCACGAGCGCGCAGATTCCGGAGATGTGAGGCGTCGCGAAGCTGTTGCCGGTGGCGCGGATCGTCTTGCCGCCCATCCACGCCAGCTCGACGTCGACGCCACGCGCGAAGAACTCGACCGGCGGATTCGGGTTGTAGTAGAAGAGGTGTGAGTCCGGCTCCGAGTGGCTCCCGACGGAGATGACCGACGAGAAGCGCCACGGGTAGCTCTCCACGGGCATGTTGTGCGCGGACGCGACGAGGATCGTGCGGTTGAAGTACGCCTTGTCCGCGAGCTCGTGCAGCACCTCCGCGAACTGGCGCTTGGTCGTCGAGAGGCTCATGTTCACGACGTCGAAGCCCTGCTCGACGGCCCAGCGCAGGCCGCCGAGCAATACGGGGCCCGAGCCCGTGTAGCCGGCGCCGAGCACGCGCGCGCTGTAGATCTCACACTCGGGCGCGAGCCCGCGGATCACCCCTGCGCACGCCGTCCCGTGGCCGCAGAGATCGCCCTCTTCGTCGGGCAAGGCGATGGGCTCGCCTTCGTCGCCGACACTGATCGCGACCGCGCCGTTGACCTCGCCCACCAGCGGATGGTCCGGGTCGACGCCGCTGTCGAGAATGCAGACACGCACGCCCTTGCCGGTCGCGCCGTCGAGCGCCCACTCGCGCGTGACACGCTCGGGCCACTCGAGATCGAGCCTGATCTGGTCCCCCGCCCCCGGCGGCAGCGACCATGCGGGAAGCGCGCGCTCCTCTGCTACGGCGTTTGGGCTTCCTTGAGCCGCTGCGCCATCACCTGGAGCATGTTCCACGCGATCGACGCGTTCGACTCGACGAGCGGGCGGAAGTCCCAGGACGTCATGCCATAGCAGGTCAGGTCGCTCTCCGCCTTGATGGTCGCCGTGCGGTCGATGTCGGCGATCAGCGCCACTTCGCCGAAGTAGTCCCCGGGGCCGAACGTCCGCACATCCGCGCCGCCGATGCTGACCTTCGCCGTCCCTTCGCCGATCACGAAGAAGCCGATGCCACCCTTGCCCTCTTCGGTCACGGTCTCACCCGCGCTGAACGTGCGCTCCTTCATCGATTGTGCGATCTGTTTCAACTCGCGGTCGCTGAGGCCGGAGAAGAGCGGGACGCGCTTGATCAGTTCCACAGATGCTTCAGCCATGGCGCTGAGCATAGAGCATCGGGATGCGAAGATACGAGCGTGAAGCTGACTGTCGTGGGCTGCTCCCCCGCCTGGCCGAACCCGGGGGGCGCGCAGTCCGGCTACCTCGTCAACGGCTCGGGCAACCTCTTGCTCGATTGCGGGCCCGGCGTGCTCGCGCGTCTGCGCGAGCGCGATCCGTGGCCGAGCGTGGACGCGATCGTGATCACGCACTTCCATCTCGACCACTGGGGCGACCTCGTCCCGTGGGTGTGGGGCTCGATGTACCTCCAGGGGCGCGGGGATGCGCCGCAGCGCGCGGCGGTATGGGTGCCGCCCGGCGGGATCGAGCAACTCGAGCAGTTCGGCTCGCGGCTCGGCTTCCCCGACATGTTCGAGCGCGTGTTCGGCGTCCACGAGTACGCGAACGGCGTACCGTTCGTCGCTGCGAATCACACCGTCGTCGCGACACGTGTGCCGCACTACAGGCTCGACGCGTACGCGTTGCGCGTGA
This sequence comes from Gaiellaceae bacterium, assembly GCA_036380275.1. GTDB lineage: Bacteria > Actinomycetota > Thermoleophilia > Gaiellales > Gaiellaceae > DASVFB01. The sequence goes on from DASVFB010000215.1 coordinate 20,462, forward strand.
CAGGCGATCGCACGATGACCTACTCCGGCGACTCCGGCCCGAGTAACGCACTTGCCGACGCGGCGCGCGACGCGGACCTCTTCGTCTGCGAGGCGACGCTGCTGCGCGGGGAGCTCGACGGCGAGCCACGCGGGCATCTCGCGCTTGACGAGGCCCTGGCGGCGTACGAGGCGTCGGGTGCAAAGCGTCTGCTACTCACGCACCGCCCAGCCGAGCTCCCGTCGAACGGCGACCACGAGTTCGCTCACGACGGGCTCGAGCTTTTGATCTAGCGGTGCACCAAAGCGACGACCGTTACTTCGACGAGCGCGTCGCGGCGCGATACGACGAATCCTCCGCCGACATGTTCGACGCGGCGGTCGTCGACCCGGCCGTCGACTTCCTCGGAGAGCTGGCCGGCAGCGGGCCGGCGTGTCTCGGTCTGGGAGAAGCCCGCGGACGCGAGTCAGTGATGCCCGCAGAGGGTCTCGCCGTACTGGGCGGCCATCGCGCGGACCTTGGCGCTCATCTGCGTCTCGAGATCGAACAGCGTGGGATCCTTCGGGTTGTAATCGGGAAGGCCGTTGCCGACCCACGCGATGTCCGGCGTCACGCCGGGGCCTGAGAGCGTCAGGCGGTACCGCTTGCCGTTGCCCGCGACCTTCCGCGTGCGCTGGGGCGGGTAGTTCCCATACGAGGCGTATGGATAGAAGCCGTAACAGAACATCCCGCTCGGCTTGTGCACGACGAACGAGTTCTCGCGCATCCAGCCCAGGCCGTACGCAGAGCCGAACGTGTCGAGGAAGAGCAGTCTCCCGAAGCCGTCGAGCGGCTTCCCCGATGACGTCGTCCTGAAGCCGTGGATCGGTCGCCCCTGGTACGTCGCGCGGCCGAAGATCTCGTGGAACCTTCCGCCGTAGACCCAGTCCTCGTAGACCTCGAGTTGCGCGAGCTCGCCCGTCCAGTGCGAGAGGTGCAGCTCCCAGACCTTCTGCTCGTGCTTCCAGGGGATGTACCCCACGTTCGGGAGCATGCGCTGCCAGGCCTGCAGTGCCCAGTACGAGCCGTCCTTGGCCTTGCACGCCTTGACGAACCACGCCAGCGTCGGGCCGTCGTAGGGCCGGCACGTGTTCTTGAAGTGCCGCCACTTGCCGCGGCCGCCGGAGTAGTCGACCTTGAACTTGACCTGCTTGGCGGCGCGACTCGGCGGGCGTGCATTGATCGCGCCGGAGTAGAAGACGTGCCACATGCGGCCGCGCTGGTAGTACGTGACCATCGCGCGGCCCTGCTTGTCAGTCGCGAGATGGATCCGGGTCGCGTTCCGTGTCACGATCTCGGCGGCACCGGCAGGCAGCGCGAGCAGCAAGGCGAAAATCGCCGAGCACACAACGGACGCAGCAGCCAAGGACCTCATCTTCGTCCTCCCTATCGGATGCTGCCGGGAAATCTATTAGAACGCTCCCCCGTCCGTCCGATGCCGTCGCCATCGTCCCGCGGTGAGACGAACGAGCCCACCTCGACCAGCATCTGTCTTGCGTGCGGCGACGCCCTGTCGCACACACTCGCGCGCTCCGCATCGCTGCGGTGCCACGACTGCCGTGATGCCGCGGCACCGATCCGCCCTGAGCTGGTAGAGCGCGTCAGGCGCGCGCTCCGCACCAGGCTGCGACTGCGGTCGGCGGCCTAGGGCCGCGACGGCATTACAGCCATGTCCCAGGGACAGTCCCTCGGAGAGGTCTTAAGAGGACGCGCCGACTCAAGACGCTTGCGCGGACCAGGGCCAGTCGTCCACCAATTTGCATAGGCCGGCGCGCACCGGGTTCGCGAGCACGTACGCGCAAACGTCGTGGAGGTACGCCTCATCATCGATGGCACGAAGAGCGAACCGTCCCTCGAAAAGGTGCCCGGTTCGATCGTGCCTGCGATTGAAACGCTGCGCGTACGTCCCGTTCAGATGATGCATTCCGCCGGAGAGATCGCCGAGGTCGCACGCGACGACGAGGTGGAAGTGGTTCGGCATTAAGCAGTACGCGTGGAAGATCAAGTCAAATCGCTCAACGGTTCGCCCGAGGAGCGCGACCCATGCGTTGCGATCAGCGTCGTCTCGCGCGATCGCCATGCGGTCGACACCTCGCGCGTACGCGTGGAAGAACCCGAACTCTGCGAGGTGCGAGCGAGGTCCTCGGGGCACTCGGCGAACCGTACGTCGAGGTCGGTGCCGCAAACGGATTTTCTTCGAGACATGTCTCAGGGACAGTCCCTGAGACACGGTCAAAACGCCCATGTCCGAGGGACTGTCCCTGGGACATGGCTAGAAGCGAGCCGTCGCGCCGAGCCACCGCTCGTACGCGCCCGTGGCGAGGATGTCCTCGACCTGATCCAGTGCGAAGTCGAGCTCCTCGTCGCTCGTGAAGTAGTGCGGCCCGAGGCGGATTCCAGCATCCGGGCGGAAGTCGCACAGGATCTGGCGCTCGGACAGCTCCTTGTGCACGGCCTCGAAGTCGGGGACGTGCACGGTGACCGTCCCGCCGCGCCGCTCGGGCTCCCGCGGTGAGCGCACCTCGAAGCCGCGCGCGCTGGCACCGTCGATCAAACGCCGCGTCTGCCGCAGGGAGTTTGCGCGGATGCGATCGACGCCGATCTCCTCGATCAGCTCGTAACCCGGCGTGCACGCGTACAGCGCCGGCACGTTCGGGGTGCCGGTGAGAAAGCGCGCGATCCCATCGGCGTACTCGAGCTCGGGCTCGAAGGCGAACGGGCGCGAGTGCGCCTGCCACCCGGTCACCGACGGCTCGAGTCGCTCGATCAGGTCCGGACGGACGTAGAGCCAGCCGGCACCGGGGCCGCCGCACAGCCACTTGACCGAACCGCCGACCGCGAAGTCGACGCCGAGCGCCGCCACGTCGAGCGGCACAGCACCCGCGGACTGGTACGCGTCGAGCACGACATGTGCGCCTGTCTCATGAGCCCGGTCGACGATCGCCCCGACGTCCTGAATCTCCCCCGACTTGAAGAGCACGTGCTGGATCGGCACGAGCAACGTCCGCTCGTCGATCGCACCGACCACGTCGTCCGTCGCAACGATCTCGAGCTCGCTCCTAGCCTGGTACACGTAGCGAACGCTTGGGAAGTTCTCGCGCTCGTAGACGATCCGGTTCCGCTCGCCCGGCCGCTGGAAGCACGAGAGGACGACCGCTTCGGCGATCGACACGTTCTGGTGCATGCAGACGGTTCCCGCCGGCGCGCCGACGATGCGGCCGATCTGGTCGCCGACCGTCAGCGGCATCGTCCACCAGCCCTCGCCCCACGCGCGGATGCCCCGCTCCGACCACGTGCGCGCGTACTCGCGCACACGGTCGTCGACCGCCGCCGGCATCGCGCCGAGTGAGTGGTTGATCAGGTACGTCGTGTGCTCGAGGATCGGGAAGCGATCTCGGTACTCGGTCAGATCGTTCATCGCACGACGAACTCGCGGATGACTGCGATCGCCTCTTCCGGCTGGTCGCGGAAGACGCCGTGGCCGGCGCCTTCGAACATGCGGAGCTCAGCCTGCGGAATCGCGGCCGCGATGTCCTCGGAGTCCGCCACGGGCGTGATCGGGTCGAGCTCGCCGCCGAGCACGAGCGTTGGGCAGCGGATGTTCGGAAGCTCAGGGAGCAGGTCGGCCGTCATGAACTCGTTGCGGAAGAAGTGGTTGCCGACCTCGAGCTTGAGGCGAGTGCGCGCGATCACATCCGGGTCCATCGGCTTCGGGTTGTAGACGGGCAGCGCGACGCGCATGAACTCCTCGGCCGACTCGTCCGTGAGCTCGCGGAAGTGGCGCTCGGCGACCTCGCGGACCTCCGGCCCGCCGAGACGCTCGAACATCGGAAACGCCCGATCGGGGCGGAACTTCGCGAGGCTGCTCGACACGATCAGCCTCGACGGCAGATCGGGATGGCGCGCAGCGGCCGCAAGCGCGACGACGCCGCCGAACGACTGCCCGAGGATCATCGGCCGTTCGAGCTCGAGCGCCTCGCAGAACTCGACGAGGTCCCGCACCCAGCGGTCGAGGTTCCACTGCGCAGGATCGTTCCCGTCGCTCCGCCCCTGCCCGCGATGGTCGAGCAGAACGAGCTGCGCGACGTCGGAGAGCGGCGCGAGCGTGTTCGCCAGCCCCGAGTGGTCGAACCCAGGGCCTCCGTGTAGGAGCAGAAGCGTCGGCCGCTCGCGCATCGTCGGGCCGTCCGGGACGAGCTTCGTGCCGATCACTTCGAAGAAGATCCGCGTGCCGTCGCGCAGCGCAACCCTCATTCCTCCGCCACCTCCTTGAGCTTCTGCAGGCTCGAACGCACCTCGCGCTGAGCGGTCGTCTTCACGATTCGACCAGCGACCCGAGCCGCACCGTGCAGCGCGAGGTCGAGCTTGAACGTGACAAGCGTCCCGTCGCCGGAAGGCTCGAGGTCGAACGTCGCGCGTACGGCCGCCGGCCGACTCTCCGACGTGATCGAGAGCCTGCGCGGCGGGTCGTCCTCGACGATGAGGAACGTCGCCTCCTGGCGCCTGCCGCCGAGGCGCCTGACCTCGGTCCCGGCGTGCACGTCGACCGACTCGAGCGAGCCCTGCCACTCGGGCGCGCGCTCGAGGTCGCGCACGAGTGCGTAGACGAGCTCCTGCGGCTTCGCGATCTCCACCGAGTCCTCGACCCTCACAGCTCGACCTCGATGCCTGCGCCTCGGTCGCCCGCGGCACGCAGGACGAGCGCTGCAGCGGCCGCATCCATGACTGCGACGCCGACGGACTTGTAGACCGTGAGCTGCTCGAGATCTGTTCGACCGGGACGGGCACTGCTGAGCACCTCCCCGAGCTCGGTGAGCAGGTCGGGCGCGAGACCACGCAGATCGTTCGCTCCCGCCGGGAACGGCGAGAGCACGGCCTCGCGCGACTCGACAAAGACGGTCGCGTCGGCGACGAGCGCCTCCTCGAGCTCGGCGCCTGCCTGGTTGATTCCGACAGAGGTGACGTGCGTGCCCGGCGCCAGCCACTCGCGGCGTACCACCGGCTGCGGCGAGTGGGTCGTCGCGCAGACGATGTCGGCGTCTCGCACGGCGTCCTCGAACGAGTCGAACGCGGTCCCGCCGACTTCCCCGGCAAGTGCCTCGGCCTTCGCGCGATCGCGGCCGGCGATTCGGATCTCCTCGATGTCGCGAACGCGCGAGACCGCGCGCGCGTGCGTGCCGGCCTGCACGCCGGTGCCGCATACGGTGAGCACCTTCGCGTCCTCGCGCGCGAGCAGGCGCGCCGAGAGTGCAGAGCCCGCCGCCGTCCGCGTCGCGGTGATGTACGTCCCGTCCATGAGCGCGGCGAGAGACCCCCGCTCGGGATCGAACACGGCGATTGCAGCCTGGTGGGTCGGCAGCTCCGTGCCGGCGTTCCCTTCGAAGAGCGTCACGAGCTTCGTCTCGAGGATGTCCGCTGAGGGCAGGTACGCGGGCATCACGCCGAGCAGCCCGTGCCCGGACAACGCCGCGATGCGCTGCGGCATCGACGCGCGGCCCGCGCTGAGATCGACGAACGCTTCGGCGAGCGCGTCGACGAGCGCGTCGAGATCGAGCAGCGCCTCCACGTCCTTGCGGGACAAGACCAACACGGTCAGGACACCTTTTTCAGCCAGGAGAGCGCCTGCTGGTTCCAGGGAACACGGTGGGTGACGCCGGCCGCTTGCATCCGAGCGCGGTTCGCGACGTACCAGTCGTAGTTCTCGACGAGTGTCTCGACGTTGGACTTCGTCGCCTGCCAGCCGAGCAGCCGCTCGGCCTTCGTGACGTCGACGAAGGAGTCCCTCGACGCCGTCTTGTAGTGCCACTCTCCGAGCGGCGACAGCCGCGCGAGCTCGAGCGCGCGCAACGCGAGCTCCGCCGGACGCGCGGGAACCGGGCGCAGTCGTGAGCTCGTCGCTGCGTGCGCGATCAGCGACTCCAGGTCGCTGCGAACGGTGCCGAACTCGGTCGCTCCGACGTTGAAGACCTCGCCCGCGACGTCTGCAGCGGACGCGAGGTCAATCGCATCGACGAGATCCTCCACGGCAAGCAACTGGTAGCGGTTGCCGCCTCGGCCGAGGACGTAGATGCGACGCCCGTCGCGGATCCAGTCGAACAGGATCTCGAACACGCCAAGGCGCTCCGGGCCGAGAAACGTCTTCGGCCGGATGATCACGATCTCCAGCGGCGACGAGCGCACGAGCCCCTCACAGGCGATCTTCGACTCGCCGTAAGGGCCGACACCCACCAGCGGGAAGTTCTCGAAGAGCGGATGCACGTTGGGCACGCCGTACACCGCGGTCGACGAGATGTAGACGACGCGCCGAACCGAGGCGCCAACGGCCGCCGCGAGCAACGTCGCGGTGCCGTCGACGTTGACCGACATGATCTCCTGCCGCGACCCGCGGATCGGCAACGCGGCAGCCGCGTGCACGAGCACGTCCGCGCCGACGCACAGCTCCTTCGCGCGCTCGGAGTCGCGCATGTCGCCGCGGATCTCGGTCACGTCACGCTCGATGGGATCGTCGATCGGCACGACGTCGAGCGTGCGAACGTCGTGGCCCCGCACCAGCAGATGCCGCGCGAGGTGCAGGCCGAGAAAGCCCGCACCTCCGGAGATCGCGTACGAAGCTATGGAGAGACCGTAACCGCCTGCGTCGGCTTCGGCACCGGTTGGGGCGGTGGCTTCGAGTCGACCAGCACGGCGGCGGCGAGCAGGACCGCCATCCCGACCGACGCCTCGCCGAGCAGGCTCCGCGAGAGCTTCCCCACGATCGGATGACCTCGCTCCACGAGCGGAACGGCGATCTTGTGGTGCATGCCGCCCCACGCGAGCGCGACCGAGACGAGCCCGAGCTTCACGAGCAGGACTTGGCCGTAGCTCTCGGTCCACAGGTCGGACAGGTGCGGCAGGCGAAGGACGCTGAGGTAGAGCCCCGCCGCGACGAGCACCGCGATCAGCACGGGCGCAAGTCGGGCGTAGCGCAAGAACGCCTCGCGGCGAAGCTCAGGCGCGAGCGGCCAGACGACGAGCGCCAGCTGTACGAGCCCGCCGAGCCAGAGGCAGGCCGCGGAGAGGTGCACCCAGTCCGCGAGCTCGGACTTCCACGACGACCCCGCATCCGCCGCGGAGTGTCCAGACAGCGAAAGCCCCGACGCGAACACGAGCGCGACGGCGAATGCAGCCCAGAGGAGGACCTCGCGCTCGACCAACCAGGCCAGATAGAGCAGCGCCGAGACGAGCGCGAAGCCGAGCGTCATCGCGATGAACGCGGTGCCGAAGCGGGTGCCGCTCGCGATCGGCGACAGGTCGCCGTAGAGCAGCCGCCCGAACGGCAACTGCAGCGCGTCCTCCGCGCGCAACAGGAACGCGAGGATGCCGACCTCCAGGACGGCAATGACGCCGAGGCCCGTGAGCTTGTAGAACCGCGACTCGGCGCGTGGCGGTAGGGGCCTACGAACGATCAGCAGCCGAAAGCCGAGACCTCCGACGAGGAGCATGAGCCCAAGGAAGTACGCCCAGCGAACGACGTGCTCCGTGCGCGTCGGGCCGGACGCGCCGTACGCTTCGGTCGGCGGTGGCGCGGCGACGCCGACGCCGAACGTCCAGACACCGGAGACGACGTGCCCGTCCGACGAGATCGCGTGCCAGCGCACGGTGTATGCGCCTTTCGGCAACCGCTTCAGCGTCGTGAGCATCAGGTGCGGATCGGCGCCGCTGCGTGTCGAGCCAGAGACGACCCGACCATCCGAGTCGACGACCACGATCGAGTTCGACAGCGCCTTCACGCCCTGGTCGAAGCGCACCCAGGCTGTGCGCGGAGCCTGCTCGAGCCGCTGCTTGTAGGACGGCTGCGTCGCGCGAACGCTTGCGTGCGCGAACGCAGACGCCGGAGCCGCGAGCACGAGCAGCGCGATGAGTGCGATCGCCCGTCTCATCGGTGCGGCTCCCCGGCGAGCGGCGACAGACGTCCGAACACAGGCGCGAGGTCGCGGTCCGAGAACAACGCGAGAGAGACGAAGACGAACACGATCGCGATGCCCGCGTTGGCCACTGCCCAGTTCGGCCGCCACGCCCGGGCGAACGGGAAAACCGCGCCGACGACCATCGTCCAGCCCAGGAGATGGTGCAGGAACGACGAGCGCTGGAACAGCCACGGGTTCTGCTCGTGCACGAGGAACGCCACCCCGGAGACGAGGAACGCGAACGGCGTTGCGAGCCGCCAGAGCGGGCTGTGCAGCTTGCCTTTGACCAGGCCGAGCTCGGCGGCGCCGGCGAACATCATCACCTGCGCCCACGAACCGTGAGCGACCATGTGGATCGTCGAGTTCGTGAAGAACGTCATGACGGGCCACATGAGCACGCCCATCAGGAACAAGAACGACGGCCACAGGTAGGGGCGCCACGCGCGCCGCTGCCACACCTCCTCGCCGGCAATCACTTCAGCGAGCAGGAACAGACCGAGGAGCAGGAACCCCGTCGCGAACATCCAGTGCACGTGTTCGGCGGGCGGCATCATTCCTCCAGATCCTCGATCAGCGGGCGCGCGACGAACACGTGGAAGAGCGCGCCTGCGAGGACGACGAGCAGCGGCGGCTGGACGAACAGCCACCAGAAGCCCTGGCCGTGAGGGTGAAGCAGCGTGACGCGGTACGGCTGGACGATCGCCCACACGACGCCGGCGAGCGCGGTGAGCGGGCCGAGCGACGCAAGTAGTCGAACGCGCCAGACGTGGTGCTCCGAACGAGCCCGTGAAGCAGCAGTCTCAGTTGCAGTGTGTGTACTCATTGTCCTCCTCCCGAGTGTCGAACGACAACCCGGGCTTGCGCCCGGCTACGCCGCGACGGGAGGAGGCCTGGACTCGAAGACGAGCCCGAAGAGACGACGCGGCGGATCGCAGTCGCTGCCCGTGCGCGGTGTCGAGCGCATGCGCGGCGCGGCTGCGGAGAGCAGCGACCGCGCCGCAGCCGCGGTTTCCTCCGCGAAGCGCTCGTACTCGGACAGCCAGCGCGACACCGCGCCGTAGAGCAGCGCGACGAGGACGGAGAGCACCGCGAAGACGGAGAGAGCCGAGGTGTGCAGCCACGGAGACATGAGCGGCCAGTGCCCTTCGGCGAAGCGCTCGGTGTCCGTCTGCAGGAGATAGATCCCCGCCGTGAGCGCGTAGGCGAGCGCCCAGCTCTTCAGCGACAGCGTTACGCGCACGCGTGGTGTGCGCTCGGCGCGCGCACCGACGGCATGAAGAAGCCCGCGCGCGGCGCGCGCCGCCGAACGAGCCTTGATGAAGCGCCACGTCAGCGCGGCCA
>DASVFB010000216.1:0-3660 GCA_036380275.1 Gaiellaceae bacterium
CACCCGCGCGAGGCAACAGCCGACGGGAGCGTCTCTCTGGCACGCGCCACCTGCTAAGAAAGCGGATTCCACCATGGTCACCGGGATCGTCGGGAGGGAGCAGGAACTCGCATCGCTCCGCGACTTCATCGCGCGGGCGGAACAAGGGATTGCTGCGCTCGTGCTCGAGGGCGAGGCGGGGATCGGGAAGTCGACTCTCTGGCTCGCGGGCGCGGAGTATGCGCGCGAACAAGGACTGCGCGTTCTCTCCTCGCGACCGGCCGAGGCCGAGCGTGGGCTCGCTCACACGGGGCTGGGCGACCTGTTCGAAGGCGTGCTCGACGACGTACTGCCGGCGCTCACGGCGCCGAGGCGCCGTGCTCTCGAGGTCACGTTGCTCGTGGAGGAGGCGTCGGGCGACTCGGTCGATCGCCGCGCGCTCGACGTGGCGGTCCGCGACGTGCTGCAACTTCTCGGCGAGCGCGAGCCGCTGCTGCTTGCAGTGGACGATGTCCAGTGGCTCGACGCGTCCTCGTCGAGTGCTCTCGCGTTCGCGCTTCGCAGGCTCACCGCCGACCGCGTGCTCGTGCTGCTTGCCCGCCGGCTCGTCGACGGCGAGGGGCCGTCGGGGATCGAGCAGGCGCTTGATCCGGACCGACTGCAACGTGTGCCGGTGGGGCCGCTCAGCGTCGGCGCGTTGCACCGGTTCCTGCGCGACCGGCTCGGCAGATCGTTCGCGCGGCAGACGTTGCTGCGCATCCACGAGCAGTCGTGCGGCAATCCATTCTTCGCGCTGGAGCTGGCGCGCGTGCTCGGCGAGGACGTCGACCCGACGAAGCCGCTGCCGGTTCCCGAGACGATCGACGAGCTCCTTCGCACGAGGATCTCGGGAATTCCGGCTGACACGCGCGAGGCGCTTGCGTTCGCGGCGGCTTTGGGGGCTCCCTCCGAGTCGCTGCTGGAGCGGGCAGGCGTCGCGTCGGAGGCGTTCGTTCCCGCACTCGACGCGCACGTGATCGAGCGGGACAACGGAACGATCCGCTTCACGCACCCGTTGCTGTCGTCCGTCCTCTACCAGGACCTCGGCGAGGAGCGGGACGGTGTTCATGCCCGGATCGCGGAAGTCGTCGAGGATCCTCTGCTTCGCGCGCGTCATCTCGCGCTGTCGCGGCATGTCCCCGACGCCGAGGTCGCGGACGTTCTCGATTCGGCCGCAAGCGTCGCGGGCGATCGAGGTGCGTGGGCTGTCGCGGCCGAACTCGCCGAGCAGGCTGTCCGGTTGACTCCTGCAGACGAGCCGGGGGAAGGTCATCGCCGAGCCCTTGCGGCGGCGCGTGCGCATCGCGCTGCGGGGGAGTGGACACGTGCCCACGCCATCGCGACCGACCTGCTTGCCGGGACGGAGGTCGGCGCGTTCCGCGCCGACCTCCTCGTCCTCCTCGCCGAGCTCGAGAGCGTCGACCGCGCTACCGACCTGCTCGAGGAAGCTCTTCGCGAGGCCGGCTCGCGTCCGGCTCTTCAGTCACTCATCCATACGCGGCTTGCGTGGGCAGCGCGCTTCAGGCTCGGGTTTGCAAAGGCTCTGGATCACGCCGGCACAGCCCTCGTACTCGCCGACGAGCTCGACGACGACGCGCTTCGGATCCACGCGCTCATGATCCTTACATCGCTGGGCTGCATGGCGGGCGATGCCGAGTCGCCGGCACACGCTAAGCGAGCACGGGATCTTGCGCTCGGCCTCGGCGACGCGGGATTGCTGAAAGAGGCGACCGACGCGTTCGCGGGCGTACTGCTTACGACCCGGAGGATCGACGCAGTCCGTGTGCTGCTGGAGTGCGAGTACGAACAGTGGCACGAGCGCGACGAGCCGTACAGCGGCTGGGTGCTCCACTTTCTCGCATGGGTCGAGTTGTGGGGTGGTCGTTGGGAGCTCGCGGCGGAGTACGCTGCCCGGGGACGTGACATCTACGTCCAGTACGGAATCGAGATCCCACAACACCTCCTGCCCATGGCGGTGGTCGCCCTCCATCGCGGTCAGCTCGAGCTCGCCCGCGAGCTGTCGGAGCGAGCCCTCGGCCTCGCAGAGGATCAGCTCGGGCTTCATCCGCCCGTCCATCTGGCGATCCTCGGCCTCGTTGCCTTCGGAAACGGCGACCTGTCCGCGGCGGCAGTGTTGCTCGGCAAGGCCGACAGGCAGGCCGCGGCGCTCGCGTGGGGTGAGCCGGTCAACCGCTGGTGGAGCGCCGATTACGTCGAGGTGCTGCTCGAGCTCGGCCGGATCGACGATGCGGTGGGTGTCGTGGATGTCTGGGAGGAGGACGCGGCGCGGCTCGGGCGCGACTGGGTGCTTGCGCACGTGTCTCGGTCCCGAGGCCTCGTTGCCGCCGCCCGGGGGGACATCGACCACGCCGCATTGTTCTTCCAGCAGGCGGTTGCGCAGCACGAGGAAGTGGGCGATCCGTTCGGGCGATCCCGCGCGCTCCTGGCGCTCGGCATCGTTCGCAGGCGCGCGCGGCAGAAGCGCGCGGCACGCGACGCGATCCTCGCCGCGCTCGCCGGTTTCGAGGAACTCGGCGCGGCTACGTGGGTCGAGAAGGCGCGTAACGAGCTCGGAAGCATCGGCGGACGGACGCGCGAGGAAGGCTTGACCGCAGCCGAGCGCCGCGTCGCCACGCTCGTGGCCGAGGGACGGACGAACCGGGAGGTCGCCGCCGAGCTGTTCCTCGGCGAACGGACGGTGGCAAGCCACCTGACGCACATCTACGCCAAGCTCGGCGTCCGCTCGCGCACCGAGCTGGCGCGCAAAGTTCAGCCGTTCTGACGTTTCCACAGCATCGCTCCGGTCGTAGCGTCGAGGCGTGCCGAGCTACCTCGTCGAGACATACCTAGCCCGCCGGCAAGCAGGAGAGCGCGTCGCCCGCGAGCGGCGCGCGCGCTCGGCCGCCGAGGAGCTGACGCAGGAAAGCACAAGCGTCCGCTTCGAACGCTCGATCTACGTTCCCGAGGACGAGATCTGCTTCTTCGTCTTCGACGCCCCATCGGGCCGCGAGGCTGCGCTCGTCGCGCAGCGCTGCGGCCTTGATCCCATCCGGGTCGTCGAGGCGGTCTCGTCCGGGAAGGAGGAGAAATGAAGAAGAGGACAACTCAGCTGAAAGCGTCGCTCGTCCTGACGGGCATCCTCGTGGTGGCCGTGACAGTGACGCTGTCGAGTGCCTCGGCGACCACGCACAAGAAGGCCACGGTGCCTCCTGACGCAGTGCTGACGTGGAACGCGTACACCGTCAGCGCCGTTCGCGCCTCGGTACCCACGAAGGTCCAGACCGACGGCATGGTCTACATGTCGTACGTGCAGGCGGCCGTGTACGACGCGGTGACGAAGATCATGGGGCGGTACGAGCCGTACCACGACTTCGCATTTGCGGTTGCCCCCGGTGCTTCGGTGCAGGCGGCGATCGCGGCAGCTGCACGGACGACTCTCAACAACTACCTGCCCGATCAGCAGCCCACCGTTGATGCCGAGTACGCGGCGTACATCGGAACGCTCGGCGGGAACGTCGCCGGCGGCATCGCGGTCGGCGAGGCGGCGGCGCAGGACATCATCGCCTTCCGCGCCAATGACGGTCTCAAGGCCGCAACGCCGAGCTACGGAGGGATCGGGCCGATCCTGCCCGGGCAGTGGCA
>DASVFB010000217.1:0-4466 GCA_036380275.1 Gaiellaceae bacterium
CGAGTCGCAGCGAGAACGTGTCGCCGAGCGGGCGCCCTCCGCCGACGGTGAGCGTGTGCAGCCGCATCGCCAGAAGTTGCGCCTGATCGCGTTGGGACACCGCGCGCTGCCTGAGCCGATCAGAGCGCGCCCTCGCGTCCCGGGCGCGCCGCGATGCCGCCTCGGATTGGCGATCGCCGTCCACAACACTCCTCTCGCTGCAGATCTCCGGTCGCGGTCGATTCAAACGCCCGGAGGCGATCCTCCGCCTGGACGAGCCATAATCGGCGCATGGCCGTGCCCGTAGGCGAGCGGCGCATCGTCTCGGTGCTTCTCGCCGACATCGCCGATTCGACCGCGATCGGCGAGAGGCTCGGGCCGGAGCGCTCCAAGTTCCTCTTCGACGAGGTGACGCGGCTGCTCTCCGGCGAGGTGAAACGATTCGGCGGCACGATCGCCCAGCTCACCGGCGACGGGTTGTACGCGCTCTTCGGCGTGCCGCACGCCCACGACGACGACGCCGAGCGAGCGGTGCGCGCCGCGCTCGCGATGCAGGGCGTCCTGGCCGGCTACTCCAAGGACGTGGAGGAGGCGTACGGCGTCGAGCTCGCCGGCCGCGTCGGCGTCAACACCGGCCCTGTCGTGCTCCTGCCCGAGGACGCTCCCGACGAGGAGCGCTTCAACGCACTCGGCGACACGGTCAACACCGCGGCGCGCCTGCAGTCCGCCGCCGGCCGCGGCGGCGTCGCAGTCAGCCCTGCGACCGCACAGCAGATCGGTGGAGCGTTCGATCTCGAGTCGATCGGCGAGCTCGAGCTCAAGGGCAAGTCCGCTCCGCTCGAAGTCTTCCGCGTCGGGGCCGAGCGGGAGCGGGAGGCACGGACGCTGTCGCCGCTCGTCGGCCGTGACGCCGAAGTCGCGGCGCTCGACGACGTGATGGCCGACCTGGCCGACGGACGCGGCGCGATCGTCGCAATCACCGGCGAGCCCGGCATCGGCAAGAGCCGTCTGATCGCGGAGGTACGGCTCCGCGCTGAGGACAGCGTGCGCTTCTTCGGCACGCAAGGCATCTCCTACGCGGAGGACGTTCCGTACTACCCGTTGCGCGAGCTGCTGCGCGCGTGCCTCGGCCTCGGCATGGCGGATCCGGAGGCGCGTGTTCGGCTCGAGCTGAAAGCGCAGCTCGCGGCCGCGCTCGGCGAGCAGGCGGATGCGTACTACCCGTTTCTCGCGTCGCTTCTCGGGCTCACGCTCGAGGCCGACGCGGCGCAGCGGCTCGACGCGCTCGCCCGCGACTCGGTGCAGCGGCAATCTCACGAGGCGGTCGCAGAGCTCGTCCGTGCGCTCGCACGAGAGCGGCCGGTCTGCCTCGTCCTCGAGGATCTCCACTTCGCCGACGAACCGACGCTCGAGCTGTTCGAGGAGCTGCTCCAGCTCGCGGAGGAGGAGCCTGTCGCGCTCCTGCTCGCGTACCGGCACGATCCTGACCTGCGTTCATGGGAGCTCGGCGAGGCGGCGCGACGCCGCTACCGACATCGTTTCCGCGAGCTCCTTCTCGAGCGGCTCGACGCAACCGACGGGGCGCGGCTCGCGTCAGCGGCGGCCGGACGCGATCTTCCCGATGAGGTCGCCGCGCAGCTTGCCGAGCGCACGGGCGGCAATCCGCTCTTCCTCGAGGAGGCGGCGCGCGACGCGGTCGAGCGAGGCGACGGCGCGGCCGTGCCCGCCGCGATCCAGGAGACGCTTCAGGCGCGGCTCGACCGCCTGGCTCCCGACGTCCGGGACGTCGCCTCGGTCGCGTCCGTGGTCGGCCGCAGCTTCGGCCTCCCGCTGCTGGAGCGACTCGTCCCGCCTGAGCGGCTGCGCCCCGCGCTCTCGGAGCTGCAGCGGCTCGACCTCGTCGTCGAGGAGCGGCGGCGGCCGACGCCGGAATACCGCTTCCGGCACGGCCTTGTACGCGAGGCCGCGTACTCGAGTCTGCTCGACCAGCGCCGCCGCGATCTCCACCGCGTCGTCGGCACGACGCTCGAGGAGCTCGGACAGGACGAGCTGTCGGAGGCGTTCGGCCTGCTCGCGCACCACTTCGCGGAGGCTGATGAGCCCGAGCGCGCTGCGCGCTACCTCCTGGACGCAGGCAACGCGGCGCGCGAGGTCTACGCAGACGGGGAGGCCACCGCGAACTACCGGCGTGCCCTTACCTTTCTCGACCGGCTCGGCGATGCCGGGCGCTCTCGGGAAGTGCTGTTCAAGATCGCGCTGACGCACCACCTCGCATTCGACTTCGAGGCGGCCGATGCCGCGTGGGCGGAGGCGTTCACCCACCAGCGACCGCAACCGACGGCCGGGCCGCCCCCGACCGAGCGGCTCGCGACCACGATGCTGCGTCCACAAGGCTGGGTGCCCGGTCACGGCTACGACATCATCGCCTGGGCGTTCGCGCCGAACTTCTTCCGCGGCCTGCTGCGTCTGGAGCGCGGACTCGACGTCGTCCCCGACCTCGCCGAGCGCGTCGCGGTGTCGGCGGACGGCTGCACATACGTGTTCCAGTTGCGCGATGACCTTCGCTGGAGTGACGGCGAGCTGCTCGGCGCAGCCGACTTCGCCGAGACGTACGCGGCGATGCGCAAGCACGACGTCCCCACCGCACACCTCCTCTACGACGTCGAGGCGCGAGCCACAGATGAGTTGACGCTGGAGCTCCGCTTTCCGGAGCCGGTGGCACACATTCCGTATCTCATCGCGCAGCTGCCCTTCTTCCCTTGGCCGCGACACAAGCTGGAAGAGCTCGGCGCGGAATGGCACGCCGAAGGGCAACTCGTCAGCAACGGTCCGTTCGCGCTCGCGGAAGCGAACGACGCTCGTGTCGTCTTCACACGGAATCCTCACTGGCCCTCGTCGACCAACGTCGCCGAGCTCACGATCGACATCGGCGATCCGTTCGGGGCCCGCGACGAGTGGGAAGCGGGGCGCCTCGACTTCGTCTTCGTCCCCATGCTGAATCTCCACGACTTTCCCGACGCTGCCGTCCTTCGCGTGTCGGCTTTGAGCATCGAGTACATCGGCTTTTCCGACAACGCGCCGTTCGACGACGTCCGCGTTCGTCGGGCGCTCGCGCATGGCCTCGACCGAGCTCCGCTCATCCGAGGCACCGCGAACGCTCCCGCGCACGGGGGGTTTCTGCCGCCGCCGATGCCCGGGCACTCGCACGATCTCGCGCCGGCGTACGACATCGAGCTCGCACGAGCGCTCCTAGCCGAGGCGGGTTATCCCGACGGCCGAGGCTTGCCGGAGCTTCGGCTCATTCACGCCGACCCCGGTTTCGGCCCGGAGTTCCGCCGCGACACCGAAGCGAAATGGGAGTCTCAATGGCGAGAGCTCGGAGTGCGCCTCCGGCAGGAGGCGGTCGGCTTCGACGAGCTGCAGGCCGAGGTCGAGGTTGGCCCGTCGTTCTGGAACTGGGGCTGGGTAAGCGACTACCCCGATCCCGACGGGATGCTCGGAACCTTCGTCGCGTCGATGCCGATTGCAGCGGATGCCGAGCTGTCGATGCTGCTGGAGCAGGGTCGCTCGCTTCGCACCCGAGACGAGCGCCTGGATCTCTATCGCCAGGCCGACCGCCGGCTGATAGCCGAATCGGTACGCGTAGTACCGACGATCTACGACAACTGGTACGTCATACACCGACCGCACGTCGAGGGGATGTGGACGCATCCGATGGGCATCGGCCCACTCGACGAGGTGACTGTCCGACGCCCCGTCAGTCCGGCGGCGGGCACTCCTCGTCGCTGAGGTTGCTTATCCATTCGGGCACCGTAGGCGCCGAAGTGACGTGCTCCGCCAGCGCACTCCAGTAGGAGTTGACGAAGACGGCCCAGACGTGGAGCGCCCGGTTCGGCTCCTCCCAGATGCTGCTCGCGTTCGGAACGTAGTCCAGCGTTTCCCAATCGGGACTCTTGCCGGATGCATATGTTGCGGCCCAGCGCTCGAGCGTGGCGTCCCACTTCGCAATCGAGCCGGAGAATGCCTTGTGCGTGGCAGCGATCGTCGCCAGATCCTCGCCGCAATCGGCCGGAACGTTGTCGTAGCCGCCGACCGACATCGTGGGCGGAGTGATCGCCGTAAGCTTCGTCGCCAGTCCTTTCAAGATTGCGGCCGCGTCGCGAAGGGTCTTGGCCGTCGCCTGATACTCCGTGGGGGGCACGGGACAGTCCAAATCCTCGGGATCCACGTCGCAGTTCTCCTCGTCCGAAGTGATCGTCGCAATCGCATCGTCCGCCGGCTCCGTCAGCGTCGGGTCGAACTGCGGGCTCACCACCGCCATTCGATCCGCATACGTGTGCAGCTCAGCCAGCCGGCCGGCAGCCGTGACGGTGCAGGCGGCCGCGGTCTCCAGGCTCTTCAGGTGTGTCTGCTGTCCTCGGACGAACGCGCGGCGAAGCGACGCGCTCTTGTGGTGCGCGAAGTACGCCCGTCGCGCGGCACTCATG
>DASVFB010000218.1:0-3634 GCA_036380275.1 Gaiellaceae bacterium
CGCGCTCTCGACGTACGGGACGCTGTCGAAGTTGTGCGGCGGCGGCGGCGAGGTCGTGAGCCACTCGAGCGTGTTGCCGAGCCACGGGTCGTTGCCCGCGCGACGCCCGCGCCGCCACGTGTGCGTCCGCAGCACGTTGAAGAAGAAGAAAAGGACGCCTACTGCCATCACGAAGGATCCCACCGTCGAGATGAAGTTGTACACCTCCCAGCTCCCACCCTCGGAGTACGTGTAGACGCGCCTGGGCATGCCCTCCAGCCCGAGCAGGTGCTGCGGGAAGAACGCGACGTTGATCCCGATGAACATCAGCCAGAACGTCCACTTGCCGAGGGTCTCGCTCAGCATGCGGCCGAACACCTTTGGCCACCAGTAGTGCAACCCGGCGAAGATGCCGAGGATCGAGCCGCCGAACAGCACGTAATGCAGGTGCGCAACGACGAAGTACGTGTCGGTGAGTTGCCAATCGACCGGGAACGCGGCGAGCATCACGCCGGACAGCCCGCCGATCGTGAACACGGCGATGAAACCGAGAGCGAAGAGCATGGGCGTGTCGAAGCTGAGATTGCCTCGCCACGTCGTCGCAAGCCAGTTGAAGATCTTGACGCCGGTCGGGATGGCGACGAGGACGGTCGTGAGCATGAAGAACGACTGGAGCCAGATGGGCAACCCGACGGCGAACATGTGGTGCGCCCAGACGAGCAGCGAGATGAAACCGATCGCGACCGTCGAGTACGCGACCGCCTTGTAGCCGAAGATCGGCTTGCGCGAGAAGACAGGGATGACCTCCGAGATGATCCCCATCGCCGGCAGGATCATGATGTAGACCTCGGGGTGTCCGAAGAACCAGAACATGTGCTGCCACAGCACCGCGCTGCCGCCCTCTGCCGGGTCGAAGAAGTGCGTGCCGGCGTGGCGATCGAGGAGGAGCATCGTCAGCGCGGCCGACAGCGCCGGCAGGACGATCACGAGCATCACCGCGTAGACCTCGATCGTCCACACGAAGAGCGGCATGCGCAGCCAGGTCATTCCGGCCGTCCGCATGTTGTGGATCGTGACGATGAAGTTGATCGCGCTTGCGAGCGATGCGACGGTCAGTAGGTGAAGCGAGAGGATCCACAGGTCGACGCCGTGCCCCGGCGAATACGCGGTCTCGGAGAGCGGCGCGTAACACGTCCAGCCGCACTTTGCCGCGCCGCCGGAGGCGAAGAAGCTGAGGAAGAGCGTCAGGCCGCCAAAGAGGAAAAACCAGTACGACATCGCGTTCAGGCGCGGGAACGCGACGTCGCGGGCGCCGATCATCAGCGGCACGAGGAAGTTGCCGAACCCGGCGAGGATCGGGACGACGACGAGGAAGATCATGACCGTGCCGTGGAGCGTGAACAGCTCGTCGTAGCTGCCCCGAACGATGAAATGCTCGTTCGCGGTCGCAAGTTGGCTGCGCATGAGCAGCGCGAGCACGCCGCCGCCGAGGAAGAACAGGAGGCTCGTCGAGACATAGAGGATGCCGACCCGCTTGTGGTCGGTCGTCACCAGCCAGTTGGCATAGCGGCCCTGGTACCACGGTGGGCGGACCGGGACGGCGTCGGTGTTAACCGCCACCGGCGCCTCCGAACTTCACCTTCAGGTATCGCGCGAGCGCGTTGACCATCCGCACGTCCCACGTGTTGCCGACCGCCGGCATCGTTCCGACGCCGTTGTGGACCAGGGCACTGAGCGCCTCCGGGTTTTGCAGCGTCGGGCTCGACGCGATCGCCGGACCGATTCCCCCCTGGCCGTCGAGGCCGTGGCACGACGCGCAGACGCCTTCGAACGCCTGCTTGCCGAGCAGTTCGGCCTGTGGGCGGCTGCCGGGCTCCGTGACGCGGACGAAGCCGCGCATCCCCGTGTGCAGGATGCCGCAGAACTCGGCGCAGCGAATCGCGTACGTCCCGGCCTTCTCCGCCTTGAACCAGGTGTGGTTCGTCTTGCCGGGGATGGCGTCGATCTTGCCGCCGAACGCCGGAACCCACCAGCTGTGGGCGACGTCGGCGGAGACCACGTCGAGGTTCACGACCAGGTTCTTCGGGACGGTGAGGACGTTGATCGACTGGCGGCCGCTCGGGTACTTGAACAGCCAGTAGAACTGGTGCGCCTCGACCGTGATGTTTGCGTTTGCGGCCGATGCGGGCGCGTTCTTGATGCCGGGCAGCTTGTAGAACACGAACGCGACGATCACAGCGAGGAGCAGCACCGGCGCGACTGTCCAGGCAATCTCGATTCGCGTGTCGCCGTGGATCTGCGCTGGCTCGGCGTCGCGCGGGCGGCCGCGGCGTCTGTAGCGGATCACGAACGTCAGCAGAGCCGCCTCGACGACGACGAAGACCACGGCGAGCACGCCGAGGATCACCCAGTACGCGTCGGTGATGCGATGGCCGTTCGGCGAGACCGGAGGGACAGGACCGACCCCGCCGTTCGAGGCTGCCGCGACAGCCGCCAGCGCGAGGCCGCCGGCGATGGACGTCGCGAGGACAAGCAGTCTGCGGCGCACGGGCGGGTGGCATTCTACGAAGGTGGGGAGGTGCTCACGGCCGCAAGCAGCGTTGACCGTCTGGCCGGCTGCAAACGCTGCGCCTGCGGGCGTCCTCAGGCGCTCCGATAGCGGTCTGCTATCGAGGCTCCCTGCGTCCTTCGCAGGCTTGGTTTTCACCGGCCAGATGGGAACCTGCTCGCGGCCGTGAGCACCGAGGCGCGCGTCGAGGTACCCAACTACGTCACCGGCGACTTCGAGGTGTTCGTGAACGGCGTCCCGCAGGTCGAGGGCCGCGACTACGAGCGGGAAGGCAGGCAACTGGTCTTCAACCGCTCGCTGGCGAAGGAAGGACGGCTCGGGACCATGCGCTGGCTCTCGATGCTGGCCGGCGTCGCAGGCACGTACCGGCAGAACGACTCGGTCGACCTCGTCTACGAGTACGGCGGCAAGCGGCTCGTGGCTACCGATCTGCCGATCAGGCGCGAGAGCTAGTCGCGGCGTGGGAACCGCGGCGCTCCTGCTGGCGCTCGCCGCGGCGACGCTGCACGCCGTCTGGAACCTGCTGCTCCGCGGCACGCGCGATACGGAGGCCGCAACGGCGGTCTCGGTCGTCACCTTCGTCCTCGTGCTCGCGCCGCTCGCCGTGTTCACGTGGGACGTCGACGGCGACGCGTGGAAATACATCGTTCCCTCCGGCTCGCTCGAGCTGATGTACGTCGCGCTCCTGGCTACTGCGTATCGGCACTTCGACCTGTCGCTCGTCTATCCGATCGCGCGTGGGCTCGCGCCGATCGCGACGCTCGTGCTCGCGGTGGCCGTCGTCGGCGCGCACCCGTCCGCGGGTGAGCTCGGCGGCGTTCTGGTCGTCGCCGCAGGTGTCTTGCTCGTCCGCGGCGCGCGCGGCAGCCGGGGTGCCGCGCTCGGCTCCGTCATCGCCGTCACTATCGGCGGCTACACGCTGATCGACCGCTACGGGATCAGGCACGCGGACGCGTTCTCGTACGCGTTGCTGGTCATGCTCGGCGCGGCGATCGCGTATCCGCCGTTTGTCGGGCTCCGCCGAGTGCGCGCGGCGCTCTCGCGGACGACGGTGCTCGTCGGCATCCTCTCGGCCGCCGCCTACGT
>DASVFB010000219.1:0-8361 GCA_036380275.1 Gaiellaceae bacterium
CCTTCGCGGACCTTGCGGACGAGCAGGTGGAGCGAGCGCTTCGAATCGACGAGCTGGAGGCGGTGGCGCGACGAGTCGTCGGCGACCGGACGGTGCCGTTCCTCTTCGGCTACCGCGTGCGCATCGGCGTTACCTGACTAGAGCGGGATATTGCCGTGCTTGCGGCGCGGGCGAGGCTCGCGCTTCGTCAGTGACGTCTCGAGCGCGTCGATGAGCACAGGGCGCGTGCGCCGCGGCTCGATGACGTCGTCGACGTAGCCGCGTTCGGCCGCCGACCAGGGATTTGCAAAGCGCTCCTTGTAGTCGGCGATCAGCTCGGCGCGGCGGGCCTCCGGATCGTCGGCCTCCTCGAGCTCCTTGCGAAAGATGATGTTCACCGCTCCCTCAGGCCCCATGACCGCGACCTCCGCGGTCGGCCAGGCGAAGTTGAAGTCGGCGCGGATGTGCTTCGAGCTCATGACGTCGTACGCGCCTCCGTAGGCCTTGCGCGTGATCACGGCGAGCTTCGGCACCGTGGCCTCGGCGTACGCGTAGAGGAGCTTGGCGCCATGGCGGATGATGCCGCCCCACTCCTGCGCGGTCCCCGGGAGAAACCCCGGCACGTCGACGAAGGTGACGAGCGGGATGTTGAACGCGTCGCAGGTGCGGACGAAGCGCCCGGCTTTCGTCGACGAGTCGATGTCGAGCACGCCGGCAAGCGCGCGTGGCTGGTTCCCGATGAGGCCGACGGGATGACCGCCGAGGCGCGCGAAGCCGCACACGATGTTCTCCGCGAAACGCTCGTGGACCTCGAGGAAGTCTCCGTCGTCGACGACGTGGGCGATCACCTGCTTCATGTCGTACGGCTTGTTCGGATTGTCAGGAACGAGCGCATCTAGGTCAGGGCTTTCGCGATCGCGCGGATCGGCCGGCTCGGCGAACTGAGGCGGGTCGAGGTTGTTCTGCGGCAGGAACGAGAGGAGATAACGCGCGTCGTCGAGGCAGGTCTGCTCGTCGGGCGCGACGAAGTGCGCGACGCCGCTGCGAGTTGCGTGCGTCGTGGCGCCTCCCAGTTCCTCGAACGTGACCTCCTCGCCCGTGACGGTCTTTACGACATCGGGCCCGGTGATGAACATGTACGAGGAACCCTCGACCATGAAGACGAAATCCGTCATCGCGGGCGAGTAGACGGCGCCGCCAGCGCACGGACCCATCACGAGGGATATCTGCGGGATGACGCCGGAGCACTGGACGTTGCGCCAGAAGATCTCCGCGTAGCCCGCCAGCGAGACGACGCCCTCCTGGATGCGCGCGCCGCCCGAGTCGTTGATCCCGATAATGGGGCAGCCCATCTTGGCTGCGAGATCCATGACCTTGCAGATCTTCTCGGCGAACACCTCGCTGAGCGAGCCGCCGAAGACGGTGAAGTCCTGCGAGAAGACGAACACCTTGCGCGCGAAGATCGTCCCGTAGCCGGTGACGACGGCGTCGCCGTACGGCCGCCGCTCGAGCATCCCGAAGTTCGGCTCGCGGTGACGGACGTACCGGTCGAGCTCGACGAACGAGTCGGGATCGCACAGGCGCTCCGCGCGTTCGCGCGCGAGGAGCTTCCCCTCGCTGCGCTGGCGCTCGACGGACCTCTCGCTCCCGGCGTGCAGCGCCTCCTCGCGCAGCTGCTCCAGCCACTCGAGCTTCGCTTCGGTGGACTCGTGCTTCGTGCGTTCTTCGGCTTTCGCCATCGCGCGAAGAGCCTACTATCGACATCGTGGGCAGCCTCGACCGCTCGACCATCTGGCCGTACGACGAGCGCGGCGACCCGGGCGAGTTCTACTACCAGCGCTACGGCCACCCGGTCGGCGCGGCGGCCGAGCGCGCGCTCGGCGAGCTCGACGGAGGTCACGCGCTGCTCTTTCCCTCCGGCGCAGGCGCGACGACGGCGCTCGTGCTCTCGCTGCTTCAGCCAGGTGCGACGATCGCGCTGGCCGCCGGCGCGTACTTCGGCACCGGCCGGCTCTTTGCATCGCTGGAACGCTGGGGCCTCAAGTTCGTCGAGTTCGACCAAACGGGCGCACCGCCGGACGGCGTGCAGCTCATCTGGGTCGAGGCGCCGTCGAATCCATTCCTGACGATGCCCGACCTCGAAGCGGCCGCCGCGCACCCGGCGCCCCTCGTCGTGGACGCAACCGCGGCGACGCCGATTCATCTGCGTCCGCTCGAGCACGGCGCGGACTTCGTCCTGCACAGCGCGACGAAATACCTCTCGGGCCACGACGACGTGCTGCTCGGAGCGGTCGTCTCCCGGCGTGAGGAAGACGCGGCGCGGCTGCGCGAGTTCCGCACCACGACGGGCATCGTGGCCGCGCCCGATCCGTGCTGGCTTCTCCTGCGCAGCCTCGAGACGCTGGCGCTCCGGGTCGAGCGTCAGACGGCGAGCGCGCGAGAACTCGCGCGCCGGCTCGAAGCGCACGTGAGCGTCGAGGTCGTCCGCTACCCGGGCTTCGGCGGCCTCATGTCCTTCGACGTCGCCGACGGAGAGTCCGCGCGCCGTGTCGAAACGGCGACACGCGTGATCGCGAACGCGACGAGTCTCGGCGGCGTGCACTCGGTCATGGAGTCGCGCCACCGCTGGGAGGCCGACCGCGTGCCGGAGGGGCTCCTGCGGCTCTCCGTCGGCCTCGAGGACGTCGAGTCGCTCTGGAGCGACCTCGAAAATGCTCTGGCTCTAGTTTAAGACGGATCACGTGAGCTACGAGCTCGTCGCTTCCGCCCGAGGAGATCGGCTCTTTCACAGCGCCGGACGCAGCTGCCCATGCGCGAGGCGGAGGACAAGGATCCGCTTCGCCCCGGCTCGGTCTAACTGCGCGGCCTGCTGCTCGACGGGCACCCGCGAAGCCGCGCGTAGAGCCGTCAATCCAGCTTGGTCATGACATGCTTGATCTGCGTGTAGTCCTCGAGGCTGTAGGCCGAGAGATCCTTGCCGTAACCGGACTGCTTGTAGCCACCGTGCGGCATCTCGCTGACGAGCGGAATGTGGTCGTTGATCCAGACGGTCCCGAACTGAAGCCTGCGGGCCGCGTTCAGCGCCCGGCCAACGTCGCGCGTCCACACCGACGCGGCCAGCCCGTACGGGACGTCGTTGGCCCACTCGATCGCCTCGTTGTCGTCGGCGAAGCGCTGCACGGTCACGACCGGGCCGAAGACTTCGCGTTGCACGATCTCGTCCGTTTGCTTCACGTCGACGACGACCGTCGGCCTCACGAAGAAGCCGCGTGAGCCGTTCGCCTCGCCGCCGGTGAGCACGGTCGCGCTTTTCGCGCGCTCGAGGAAGCCGAACACGCGCTCCTGCTGCTCCTTCGAGATCACCGGGCCCATCTCGACCGAGTCGCCCTCGGAAGGATCGCCGACGTGCAGCGACTCCACCGACGGGACGAGCGCCTCGAGCAGGGCGTCGTAGATCTTCGGGCCGGCGACGATGCGTGACGCCGCCGTGCAGTCCTGGCCGGAGTTCCAGTAGCCGGCGATCTTTATCCCCTCTGCGACCGCGGCCGGATCGGCGTCGTCGAAGACGACGACCGGCGCCTTGCCGCCGAGCTCGAGGTGCACGCGTTTGAGCGTGTCAGCCGCAGTCCGCGCGATGGTCTTTCCCGTCTCCACGTCCCCGGTGAGGGACACGAGGCGCACGTCCGGGTGCTTGACGATCGCCTCTCCGACCGGAACGCCGTCGCCGGTGACGACGTTGAGAACCCCGCGAGGAATGACATCCTGCGCGAGCTGGACGAAGTGGAGCAGCGACAGCGGCGTCTGCTCGGACGGCTTGAGCACCTGCGTGTTGCCGGCCGCCAGTGCGGGTGCGAACTTCCACACGGCCATCATCAGCGGGTAGTTCCACGGCACGATGCCGCCGACGACCCCGAGGGGCTCGCGACGAATGAACGAGGTGTAGCCGCGCATGTACTCGCCCGCGGAGCGTCCTTCAAGGGTGCGCGCCGCGCCGGCGAAGAAGCGGACGTTGTCCGAGCAGACCGGGATCTCGTCGCGAGCGTACGACAACGGCTTGCCGACATTCCGGGACTCGATCGCCGCAAGCTCGTCGGCGTGCTCATCGAGCAGGTCGGCGAGAGCGAGCAGAATCCCGGCGCGCTCGCCGGGCGTCGTCTCGAGCCATTCGGGCAGCGCCGCCCTCGCGGCCGCGACAGCACGATTGACGTCCTCCGCGTTGCAGCGCGGTACCCGTGCGATCACCTCCTCGGTGGCTGGGTTCAGCACCTCCATCGTCTCGCCCGAGGCGGCCTCCACCCAGTCGCCGCCGATGAAGACCTGATGTGTCATTTCGGTAGTGCTCATCTCCGGAGCCTCCTCATCGTCGTGTGCGCAGGATGCCGGACTCGCTCGTGAGCCGCTGGGCAATGGTGACCGGAAGGATCGTCCCGATCAAGATCAAGAAGACGACGACGTTCACCTCGGGCAACTGCTGACCTATGCGGATGTTCCCGAAGATCCAGATCGGGAGCGTGTTCTGCACACCCGCGGTGAAGGTCGTGACGATCACCTCGTCGAACGACAGCGCGAATGCGAGCAGCGCGCCCGAGACCAGCGCGGTCGAGATCGTCGGCAGCGTGACGTACCGGAATGTCTGCCATCCATCCGCGCCCAGGTCCATGGAAGCCTCGACGAGCGACGTCGGCGTGCGGCGCAGCCGCGCGATCACGTTGTTGAAGATGATCACGACGCAGAAGGTTGCATGCCCGACGATGATCGTCCAGATGCCGAAGTTGACGTGCCAGAACACGAAGAACGAGTTCAGCGCCATGCCCGTGATAATCCCGGGCAGCGCGATCGGCAGGATGAACACGAACGAGATCATGTCGCGGCCGAAGAACTTGAAGCGATGGATGGCGAAGGCCGCCAGCGATCCGAGCACCAACGCAATCACAGTCGCACCCACAGCCGCCTTGAGCGAGAGCCAGAGCGCCTGCCGCATCTCCTCGTCGTGCAGCGTCGGACTGAACCATTTCGTCGTCCATTCGGTGATCGGCCAGCCCTGCGCGGTCTGCGCGTTGAACGCGTAGAGAATGATGATCACGATCGGGAGATGGAGGAACAAGACGACGAGGAGCGTCCACACCTTCAGCCCGATGCGCGTGGCGCGACTCTCGATCACAAGGCCTCGAAGGCGCCCAGGCGGCGCGCGAGCAGGAGGTAGATCGCCATCACGAGCAGAGGAATCGAGGCAAAAGCCGCTGCAAACGGTAGGTTTCCCGCCGCGCCCAAGCCCGTGTTGTAGACGATGTTGCCGATGAAGCTCGAGCTCGCGCCGCCGACGAGCGTCGGCGTGATGTAGTCGCCGAGGGTCAGCGAGAACGTGAAGATCGAACCCGCAACGATGCCCGGAAGCGCGAGCGGGAGAATCACCGAGCGCAGCGTCCGGAAGCCGCGACCGCCGAGGTCGTGCGACGCCTCGATGTACGAGTCGGGAATCCGCTCGAGCGACGCGTAGACCGGCAGGATCATGAACGGCAGCCAGATGTATGAGAACACGAGCCACATGGCGGTGTTCGTGTAGCCGATGTTCGCGGCGGGGAGGCCAATCTTCTCGAGCGACCAGTTGAGGATCCCGTTCTGCGCGAGGATGACCTTCCATGCGTACACGCGAACGAGGTAACTCGACCAGAGCGGCAGCAGAACCAGCACGAAGAGAAGCGTGCGCATGCGCGGCGAAGCGAGTCGCGCCATGTAGTACGCGATCGGAAAGGCGAGTATCGCATCCGTGATGGTGACTGCAGCCGCGATCCCGACCGTCCTGTAGACGACGCGCCGCCAATCGGGGCTCGTCACGATCTCGCGGAAGTTCTCCGTGTTCCACGTGTGCACGACCTCGGTCGTGAACGGATCGACGGACCAGAACGCCGACACGAACAACACGGCGAGCGCTGCGAGGTAGAGCAGGAAGAACCACGCCAAGGGCGGCAGGAGCTCGAAGAACGCTCGCAACCAGGGCCGCCGCCAGAAGGGAGCGGACAGCCGGAGGCGGACGTCCCTGACGGAACGCCGGCCTCCGGCCGCAGGAGCAGCGACTACGCGGTCGCCTGGTTCCAGGCGCTAACCCACTTCGTGTAGTCCAAGCAGTTGTTCTTGCCGTTGCCGCAGTCCGCAACAGGCGTCTTCCAGAACTTGATCGATCGGTAGTACGCCTCGGGCGCGTTCGCGTGGTACTGCGCGCACGAGCCCTTGCTGAGCTTGTTCATCTGCGCGCAGGCGAGCTTGTTTACAGGCGTCTCCCCGTACGTCACGGCCTGCGATGCCTGCACCTTCGGGCTCGAGATGTACGAGTACCACTTGTACGCACAGTTCGGATGCTTCGCCTTGGCGGAGAGCATCCACGTGTCGAGCCAGCCGGTCGCGCCCTCCTTCGGGATGATCTCCTTCACCGGCACCTTCGCCGCCCGCAGCGTTCCGGTCGTCACCGGCCAGGACGCTCCAAGCCACGTGTCGCCGTTCTTGAAGAGGCTGACCTCGTCGGAGGACAGGCCCCAGTACTTCTTGATCAGCGGCTTCTGCTTCTTGATCAAATCGATCGCCGCGTTGAACTGTGTCTGGTTCAGCTCGTACGGATCCTTGATTCCGAGGCTCGGCTTCGTCTTCGAGAGGTAGAGCGCCACATCGGCGATCTGGATCGGGTTGTTCGGAACGGTGACGCGTCCCTTGTACTTCGAGTCGTAGATCGCGCCCCAGCTCGTGGGCGCCGGTTTCACCTTCTGGGTGTTGTAGAGGAGCGTGTTCGGGCCCCACTGCAGTGAGATGCCGTAGTGCTGGCCCTTCACCGTGTTGTTCGGCGGGGACTTGAACGCGTTGAAGAACTGCTTCCAGCCTGGGACGAGTCCGACGTTGACGGCCGCGACGTCCTTGCCGTAGATCAGCCGCAGGCTTGCGTCGCCCGAGGCCGACACCATGTCGTACTGGCCGCCACCGCCCGAGCGCATCAACGTGACCATCTCGTCCGACGAGCCGGCGTACTTGGCCTGGACCTTGCACCCGGTCTGCTTCTGGAAGGACTTGACCCATTTCGCGTCGAGATAGCCCTCCCACGCGATCATCGTCAGCTTGCCCTCGCCGGGCCCGATCGCAGTGGGCAAGCCGGTCGATTTGCCGGTACCGGCCGCAGGCACAGCGAGACCCACGGCGAGCACCGCGAGCGCCGCAATATGGAACCTCTTCATGCTGCCTCCTTCGGGGATTCGGGAATCTCGAAGCTGTCCTCCGGATTCCATTCGAGATGCACGCGCTGACCGGCCTCGCTCGGCGACGTGTCGTTCTGCCGCACGACCGTGAGGCGCGTGCCGTCGTCCAACTCGACGACGTAGCGGGTGAACATGCCGACGAATACCGCGTCGGCAATCGTGCCGGGACGGCTGCCGCCGTCGCCGCTCAGGCGGATCTTCTCCGGCCGCACGGTGAAGCGGCGGCCGTTCATCTCGATGATGTTCGAGACGCCGACGAAGCCCGCAACGAACTCAGTGCGGGGATGCTCGTAGACGTCCTTCGGCGTGCCGACCTGCTCGATCCGTCCCTTGTCGAAGACCGCGAGCCGGTCGCTCATGGTCAGCGCCTCCTCCTGGTCGTGAGTCACGTACACGAACGTGATTCCGAGATCGCGCTGGAGCGCCTTGAGGAAGATCTGCATCTCCTGGCGCAACTTCAAGTCGAGGGCGCCAAGGGGCTCGTCGAGGAGCAGCACGCGCGGGCGGTTGACCAGGGCACGCGCAAGCGCGACGCGCTGGCGCTGGCCGCCAGAAAGCTGGATCGGCTTCCGCCCACCGAGACCGCCGAGCCGTACCCGCTCCAGCGCCTCCGCCGCCTGCCCGCGCCGCCGGCTTCGCCCGATGCGCTTCACGCGTAGGCCGTACTCGACGTTCTCCTGGACGGTCATGTGCGGGAAGAGCGCGTAGTCCTGGAAGACCGTGTTCACATCCCGCGCGTACGGCGCCACCCGTGTCACGTCGGCGCCGCCGAGCTCGATGCGTCCCGCGTCCGGCCGCTCGAAACCCGCGATGAGGCGCAAGGTCGTGGTCTTGCCCGAGCCGGACGGGCCGAGCATCGTGAAGAACTCGCCGGGCGCGACTTCGAGCGTCACGTCGTCCACCGCGTTGACGTCGCCGAAGCGCTTGGTGATCCCGTCGAGCCGGATGTCAGGCGGCGGCGCTGGCGTCGCCAAGCGACTCCTTCAAGTTAATGAGCCCGCGACCGGTCCTCGGCATCAACACGCCCGGACCACGAACCGCGCCCGCGCATCGAGAAGTCTCTGCGCGGCCGTTTGCTCCTGCGACGACACGGTTCGAGCGATTATCCAGGGTCGGCGACCCCGATTTCAATCAGGAGCCAGAG
>DASVFB010000220.1:0-3150 GCA_036380275.1 Gaiellaceae bacterium
GACCTTCCAGCGCGCGAACACGCTGAGCGTTGCGAGCAGGTACGACATCCGTCCACCGAGCGCCTTTGTCGTCTCGTTCGCGCGCTGGGCGATCGCGCCGCTCATGCCGACGCTCGCGACGTTCGCGAACCAGCGCACCTCGTCGGCACCGGCCCACGAGCGATAGAGCGCGCGGCCGAGATCGATCTCGCGCGTCGCGCCGTTCAACGCGACGTCGACCGCCTCCTCGATGCGTCGCGGGATCTGGTGCGTGCGGACGAAGTCCCACCCGGTGCCGCGTGCGATCACGGCGATCTCGACGTTCCGCTCCGCCACTCCGTTCACCACTTCGTTCACCGATCCGTCCCCGCCGACGACGACAAGCAACTCGGCGCCCGCATCGGCCGCATCCCGCGCAAGCTGGCCCAGGTGCCCCGGCCGCTCCGAGAAGAGCGTGTCGCCGGTCAGGCCGCGGCTTGCCGCGACGTTCGCGAGCTGAGGCCAGCGCCGACCGGTTGCGCCGTTGTCCGACGCGGGATTGACCAGGAAGACCGCGTTAATGAGTCGCCGTCGCGGTCGCCAGTGCGACGAGGGTCACCCGGTCGACCGCCGCGCGGAGCTCGTCGTCGGTGATCCGCTTGAACTCTCCCTCGACGACGACGTCGCTCACGGTCAACAGTGCGGCGGAGTGCACGTCGCGGAGAGCGCCGATCGTGAACAACACCGCCGCCTCCATCTCGACGGCGAGCACTCCGCGCTGAGACCAGCGTTCGTACTGGCCGGCGTCGGGGTTGTAGAAGACGTCGCTGGAGACGACCGGCCCAACGCGCATGTCCTGGCTCATCTCCTTCGCCGCGTGCACCGCCCCGTGGATGAGCTCCCAGCTCGCCGTCGGGCAGTGCGGCTCATGGTCGACGTACGTGTCGACAGTGCGGTCCGCTGGAACCGCGCTCAACGCGACGATCATGTCGCCGAGCTGCATGTCTGGCTGGAGGCCGCCGCACGTGCCGACGCGGACGAACCGTTTGACCCCGAGCTGGATCAGCTCCTCCATGACGATCGCGGCCGACGGACATCCCATGCCTGTCGACTGCACCGAGATGAGCTTGCCCTCCCAGGTTCCCGTGTAGCCGAGCATCCCGCGCTCGTGGTTTCGCTCGACGGGATCGTCGAAGTACGTCTCCGCGATGTACTGCGCGCGCAGCGGGTCGCCCGGGAGCAGGCACGCATCGGCGTAGTCGCCGGGCTCGGCACGGACGTGGATCGGCACGGGCGAGACCCTATCCTGACGGCGTGCCGGCCGTTCCGGACCTGGACGAGATCCTCTCCTTCTGCGCCGAGAATCCCGTCGAGCGGGTGCTGCTCGAAGACGTGGCGCGCCGGGGGCTCGGGCGGTTTGCCGCCGTCCGCGACGGCGACCGGCTGGTCGCTCTCTGTCACGTCGGTACGAATCTCGTGCCGGCCGGCTCGGGTTGCGCCGCGTTTGCCGAGCACGCCTTGAACGGCGACGCGCGGATGATGGTCGGCCCGGAGCGTGCGGTCGGCGAGCTCTGGGATGCGATCAACGACGAGGTGGGCGCTCCACGCGACGACCGGCCTGGGCAGCCCGTCTACGCGATCCGCGAGACGCCGGAGCCGGGAGACACCGGCCTGCGCGAGGCGACGTCCACCGACTTCGACCGGCTCTTGCCCGCCTGCGCGGCGGCACACGAGGAAGAGATCGGAACCGATCCGCTGAAGCTCGATCCTGCGGGCTTCCGCTGGCGGACGCGGAGCCAGATCGATGAAGGGCGCTCCTGGGTGTGGCTCGAAGGCGAGACGATTCTCTTCAAAGCCGAGGCTTCGGCGTGGACGCCGTCGACGGTGCAGATCCAGCAGGTGTGGGTCGACCCGTCCGTTCGCGGGCGCGGGTACGCGCAGCGTGGCATGCGGGATCTCTGCCGGCTGCTGCTCGCGCACGTGCCGAACGTCTGCCTGTTCGTGCGTCCGGAGAATGCGCCGGCGATTCGCGTGTACGAGGCGATCGGCATGCAGCACGTCCTCGCGTACCGCAGTGTGATCTTTTGACAGGCATCGGGCGGATCGTCCTCGGCTGCGGCAACTTCGGCGGCATCGGGTCGGACCTTTCGCTCGTCGGGCAGGGCGAAGGAGAGGCGGAGGCGTTCGAGCTCATGGATGCGGCGTGGGCTCGGGGCATGCGGCGGTTCGACACCGCGTCGTCGTACGGAGGAGGGCGGAGCGAGAGCACGATCGGCGCGTGGCTTCGCGAGCGGAGGCCGGACGGGCTGGCGCTGACCAGCAAAGCGTTCCATCCCGTGCACGAGGGCGACGACTCGGGCCTCGCGCCCGCGCGTCTCCGTCGTGTTGTTCACGAGAGCCTCGAGCGTCTGGGTGTCGAGCGAATCGACCTCTACCTCATCCACGAGGTAGACCCGGCGACGCCTCTCGCAGACACGCTCGGCGCGCTCGTGGAGCTCGTCCGCGAAGGAGTGATCGGAGCGGTCGGTGTTTCCAACGTCGACGCCGAGTATCTAGCCGAGGCGCTTGCGCTGGCGCCGATCTCCGTCGTGCAGAACGAGTACTCGCTGCTCGCGCGCGACGCGGAGCGCGACGTGCTGCCGCTCTGCTCGGAGCATGGCGTTGAGTTCCAGGCGTTCAGCCCCCTCGCGGGCGGGTGGCTCACCGGCAAGTACTCGCGCGGCGCTCCGTTTCCGTCCGGTTCGCGAATGACGCTGCGGCCGGATCCCTATGCGGAGCTCGTTCGCGACGACGTCTTCGACTCGCTCGGTCAGCTCGCAAAGCGCGGCGATCCGGCGACGCTTTCGCTTGCGTGGATCCTCGCCAACCCGCTCGTCGGCGCGGTCGTGACCGGACCGAGGCGTCCGGCTCACCTCGACCCCGTCTGGGCGGCGCTCGAACTGGAGGTCGACCGCGACGAGCTGACAGAGTTGTTCGCGTGGAGCCGCTGAACGTCTACGACTACGAACGGCTCGCGCGCGAGCGTCTGGACGAGAACGCGTGGGAGTACTTCCGCGGGGGCGCTGGTGACGAATCGACGCTGCGCGAGAACATCGCCGCATTCGCGCGCTGGAAGTTGAGGCCTCGTGTGCTGGTGGACGTCACGAACGTGGACACGAGTACCACCGTGCTCGGCACCACCGTCTCAGCGCC
>DASVFB010000221.1:0-4580 GCA_036380275.1 Gaiellaceae bacterium
GCCGTAGACGGAGCGAACGACGTCCTCTCCGGCGTCGGCGACGTCGTTGACATAGCGTCCCGTCGTCGCGAACGGCTGGACGTCCGCAATCGCATCGCGGACCCATTCGCGGCAGGCGTCGTCCAGCGCCTCGTCATGCCAGAGGATCTCCGACGCGAGCCAGTAGGTCGCCTCGCGCCCCGCGTAGGCCGTTGCGTTTTCGGGCACGGCGGCAACTGCACGCCCCATCGCCCAAACCGAGAACTCTCCCTGCGCGCCCGCCGGGATCTCGGACAGGCGCCCGGCTAGCCGGGCGATCAGGTCGTCGGGCAGATCGACCAGCAACGCGCTCTTCATGTAGAAGCGATGGCCCCAGCCCATTGCCCCGTCGTTCATCGTCTGGGTCTCCAGATACGGCTTGGCCTCGATCGGCCCGGCGGCCGACGGTCCGAACGAACGCAGCGTCGCGAGATCGCGCTCCGCGTCGGCCAGGGATCCGCAGTGCAGCACGCTGACGAACGCGACCGGGTCGTCGGTCGACTCGGCGAGGCCGAGGCCGAAGCCCAACCCGAGCTCGTCGGGGCCGTTCTCGACTGCGTCGCGGAAGAGCGCCGCGAGTTCGTTCGCGCGGTCGATGGGCTCCAGAACGGAGCCGTGCGTGATCACGCGACCGAGGGGGTGGAGGCGATATTCGAGCGAGGTTGCGATCCCGTAGTTCGGGCCTGCACCGCGAAGCCCCCAGAAAAGTTCCGGGTTTTGGTCCTCGCTAGCGTGCACGAGCCGGCCATCGGCCGTCACGACGTCGGCCGACAGCAGATTGTCGATCGTCAGGCCGAACTTGCGCTGCAGGCGTCCCATCCCACCGCCGAGCGTCAGACCCGCGGCGCCGGTGTGCGAGATGACGCCGACCGGACAGACGAGGCCGAAGGCCTGCGCCTCGTGGTCGAGGTCGCCGAGCAGCGCTCCGCCGCTCACGTGTGCCGTCCGGTTCTCCGGATCGACGCGCACGTTGCGCATGCGCGAAAGGTCGATCACGATCCCGTCGTCACATGTCGACAGACCCGGAATGCTGGGTCCGCCGCTCCGCACCGCGATCCGCAAGTCCTCCGTGCGCGCAAAGTGGACGGCTGTGATGACGTCGGCGGCGCCCGTCGGTCGGACGATCAATGCGGGGCGGCGGTCGATCATTCCGTTCCAGACGACGCGCGCCGCGTCGTAGCCCTCATCGCCCGGAACGATCAACTCGCCCGCAAACCCGTCGGCGAAGACTCGCATCGTCCGTTCCTCAACTGCCACGGTTGCATGATGCCGGTTCAGACTGGTGCGACCTGCGGCTGGCTGATCGCAGCACGTCTCAAGCGAAAGACGCTCGCTGATGTCAGGCATCACAACCGCTAGGTCGGTCGACGTCTCTGATCCGAAGGCTCCGTGACTAAGGTGCCCGCGTGGACGAGTACGTCTTCTCGATGTACCGGGCTGACAAGTTCTACGGGCCCGACCGCCAGGTGCTGGCGAACATCTCGCTGTCGTTCATCCACGGAGCGAAGATCGGCGTGCTGGGGCCGAACGGCGCCGGCAAGTCGACGCTGCTGCGGATCATGGCCGGTCGCGAGGAGACCTCGAGCGGCACCGCGCAACTCGCGCCCGGCGCGACGGTGGGATTGCTCGAGCAGGAGCCGGAGCTCGACGCTGCCAAAGATGTGAGGGGCAACGTCGAGGACGGCGTGCGCGATCTGCGCGACCTGCTCGACCGCTTCGAGGGCGTTTCCGCACGTTTTGGCGAGCCCGACGCGGACTTCGATGCCCTCCTCGCCGAACAGGGGCAGGTGCAAGAGGAGATCGAGAAGCGCGACGGCTGGTCGCTCGACGCGACGCTCGACCGCGCGATGGACGCGCTGCGGTTGCCCGACGGCGAACGCGACGTGGCGACGCTTTCGGGAGGTGAGCGCCGGCGGGTCGCGCTCTGCCGGGTGCTCCTCTCCTCGCCCGAGCTCCTGCTGCTCGACGAGCCGACGAACCACCTCGACGCCGAGTCGGTGCGTTGGCTCGAGCGCTTCCTCGCCGGGTACAAGGGAACGGTCGTCGCCGTGACGCACGACCGGTACTTCCTCGACAACGTCGCCGGCTGGATCCTCGAGCTCGACCGCGGCCGCGGCATCCCGTTCCAGGGCAACTACTCCTCCTGGCTCGAGCAGAAGCAGGCACGGCTCGCGGCCGAAGAGAAGCAGGAATCGGCCCGCCGGCGGACGCTCGCGCGCGAGCTCGAGTGGGTGCGCATGAGCGCGCGCGCGCGGCACGCGAAGTCGAAGGCGCGGCTCGCATCGTACGAGCGCCTGTTCGCCGAGGAGGAGCGCGTCAAACTCGATCGCGTCGAGATCCACATCCCGCCCGGCCCGCGGCTCGGCGACGTCGTCATCGAGGCGGAGGCGCTCGCCAAGGGCTACGGCGACCGGCTGCTCTTCGAGAGCCTCAGCTTCTCGCTCCCGCCGGCGGGCATCGTGGGGGTGATCGGCCCGAACGGCGCCGGCAAGACGACGCTGTTCCGACTGATCGCGGGAGAGGAGCAGCCGGATACCGGGACGTTGCGGCTCGGCGACACCGTGCAGCTCGCCTATGTCGACCAGTCGCGCGCCGGGCTCGACCCGAAGAACACGGTCTGGAAGGAGATCAGCGCCGGCCTCGACACGATCGAGCTTGGCAGGCGCGAGATCAACTCACGCCAGTACACGAGCTGGTTCAACTTCCGCGGCGCCGACCAGCAGAAGCCGGTCGGGCAGCTGTCCGGCGGCGAGCGCAATCGCGTCCATCTCGCAAAGCTGCTGCGCAGCGGCGGCAATGTCCTCCTGCTCGACGAGCCGACGAACGACCTCGACGTCGACACGCTTCGCGCGCTCGAGGAGGCGCTGTTGGACTTCGCCGGCTGCGCAGTCGTGATCACGCACGACCGCTGGTTCCTCGACCGCGTCGCGACGCACATCCTCGCGTTCGAAGGCGACTCGCAAGTGACGTGGTTCGAGGGCACCTGGGGCGAATACGCCGACTGGGTCACGGAAACGCGCGGGCCCGAGGCGCTCGAGCCCCACCGGATCAAGTACCGGCCGCTCGTCCGCGCGTAGCGGACACGCCTACGTGTACAAGACCGAGGCTCCTCACCTCGCGGTCCAGCCGCCGTCGACGGTCAGCACTGCGCCTGTGATGAACGGCGCCGTCGCGAGGTAGAGGCAAGCCGCAGCGACGTCGGCGGGCGTGCCGAATTCTCCGGTCAGTGGCTGGAGCTCCGCTACGCGCGCGCGGATCCGAGGATCGTCTTGCGCCCGTTGGCTCATCGGCGTCGCGATAAGACCCGGCGCGACGACGCTGCACCGGATCCGGTCGGGGGCGTACGTCACGGCCATGGCGCGAATCAGGCCGATGACGCCGGCCTTCGACGCGGAGTACGCGTGCGTCGCGAAGTCGGCGTCGCCGCCGACGAGGCCGAGTGCGGATGAGAGCGCGACGATGGCTCCGCCCCCGTTCGCGCGCAAGGGTCCGAGCGCGCGCTTGGCATACAGAAAGACGCTCTTCAGATTCGCATCGAGCACTGCGTCCCAGGCCTCCTCGGTGCACACATCGACGGGCCCGTCGCCGAGGCTGCGGCCGCTGATCCCGTGCGTACAGACGAGCGCGTCGAGCCGCTCGAGCTCCGGGAACTCGTCGCCGACGTCGACGCCGTGGACATCGAAGCCGGCGGCCTCGAACGCGGCCACCGTTGCGCTGCCTATTCCGCCGCGCGAACCGGTGACGACCGCGACGCTCACGTCACAGACGTTCGCACATGGGGGAGGATGACGGCTTGATGGCCGCGATCGAACGGATTCGGTCCGAGCGGCTCGTCGCAATCCTGCGGCGTGCGCCGGACGTCGACGCGCGCGTGTCCGCACTGGCCGACGCGGGCTTCCGCGTCATCGAGATCACGCTCGACGATCCCGATGCGCCGGCCGCGATCGAGCGGGCGCGCTCGCGCGGCGACGTGACGGTCTTAGCGGGCACGGTCCGGCGTGCGGAGCAGGTCGACGTGGCTGCCAATGCGGGCGCGGAGGCGGTCGTCGGTCCAGGGTTCGTGCGCGAGGTCGTCGAGCGAGCAGCGGAGCTCGGTATCCCCGCGATCCCCGGCGCGCTGACTCCGACTGAGGTGGAGGCCGCATGGCTCGCGGGCGCCGCGCTCGTGAAGCTGTTCCCCGGCAGCGTCGGCGGCCCCGCCTATGTGCGCGAGCTCCTCGCTCCGCTTGCCGATATCCCACTCCTCGTCACCGGCGGCATCGACTCGAGGAACGCGCGGGCCTTTCTCGACGCGGGCGCGGTCGCAGTGGGCGCCGGTTCCGCTCTCGAGGATCCCGCCGAAGCGCGGCGTCTTATCGAGGCCGTCCGCGACTAGACGCCGGCGACGACGTCGGAGAAGTCGCCGCTCGCCTCGTCTTTGAGAATCAGCTTCCGGCGTCCGTCGGGCATCTGCTCCTCCTTGATCACCGTCTTGCCGTCGTGCTCGCGGCGGCCGCGTGCGATCCGTTCCACCGTGCCCCCGCGCCAGTCGGCGATCTGCACCGGCTCCCACTTCCCCGAAG
>DASVFB010000222.1:0-2475 GCA_036380275.1 Gaiellaceae bacterium
GATCGGAAACGTCACGCTGCAACTCCAACTGCACTGCGCACGACGTCGACGACACGGTCCTGCTGCTCGGCAGTGATGCCGGCCCACAAAGGCACGGAGAAATTCTCGCGCGCGAGCCGCTCCGTCTCCGGTAGCGAGCCCTCTGCGTAGCCAAGGTAGCTCAGCGCCGGCTGCAGGTGCAGCGGTGGCAGGTAGTACGTCGCGCAGCCGATGTCGGCGTCGCGAAGTGCAGCAACAACATTGTCGCGTTCGGGCGAGCGGCTGACGTAAAGGTGATAGACGTGGCCAGGCTCGTCCTCTGGCGTCGTCACGAGCTCGCCGAGGCCGAGCTCCCGGTAACGCTCTGCAGCCTCGCGCCGCGAGCTCGTCCATCCGTCGAGATGAGGGAGGAAGAGGCGCAGCGCCGCGGCTTGGATCTCGTCCAGGCGGGAGTTGTAGCCCACGAGCTCGAAATCGACCTTTGCCTTCGAGCCGTGGAAGCGGAGCAGGCGCACGCGCGCGGCGAGCTCTTCGTCGTTCGCCGCGACCAGACCCGCGTCGCCGAGCGCAAACAGGTTCTTCGTCGGATAGAAGCTGTAGGTCGATGCAATGCCGGTTCGCGCGACGCCGGGCGCACCGAAGGCCTGCGCCGCGTCCTCGATCAACTGAATGCCGAGCGAGCCGAGCTCGGCGAGGGGCGCCGGCCGGCCGAAGAGATGCACCGGCATGATCGCGCGCGTACGCGCTGTGATGCGCGCGGCAACGTCCTCCGGGTCGAGGTTGTACGTGGCCGGATCGATGTCCGCGAAGACTGGCGTCGCGCCGCGGCGTGCGATCGACTCCGCCGTGGCGTAGAAGGTGAATGCTGGGCAGATCACCTCGTCGCCGGAGCCGATGCCGAGCGCGTCGAGCACGAGCACGATCGCGTCCGTGCCGTTCGCGACGCCGATCGCGTCCTTCACGCCGAGGTACTGCGCCGCCTCGCGCTCGAATGCCTTGACGTTCGGGCCGAGAATGAACGTGCCCGACTCGAGAATCTCGGCGAACGCGCGCTCCAGCTCCGGAATCAGCGGCGCGTACTGCGCCTTGACGTCAACGAGAGGGATCGGAGGCACGGCGTTCAAGTCTAGAGGCGCGTCTGCGCCGCAGGACCACATAGGCCGCGAGCAGCAGAAGTCCTGCAACGATGGCGAACTCGACGTAGCGGAAGCCGTGGTCGACGCTCTCGTAGCTCGACCCCACGGCCCAGCCGATGCCGGCGAACGCGAAGCACCAGATGGCCGAGCCGGCGAGCGTGAGCAGGGTGTACCGCCCGAACGGCACGCGGAAGACGCCCGCCGGGATCGAGACGAACGAGCGCACCAGGGGCGTGATCCGGCCCAGGAAGACCGCCCAGTCCTCGTAGCGGTCGAACCACCGTTCGGCGCGGCCGAACTGCTCCGGCGTGAGGTGGAACCAGCGGCCGTGATGCTCGAGAAGCGGCCGGCCTCCGACGACTCCGATCCACCAGCCGATGATCGACCCGACGAGGTACCCCAGCGTGCCCGCAAGGGCAATCGCGACGAACGACCAGAAGCCCTGCGGGATCTCGGCGCCGAAGAGCGACACCGACGCGCTGAAGGCTCCCGCTGCGAGCGCGCCGCCGACGACCATGACGAGCTCGCTCGCCGCGGGGAACACGGCGTCGATGAGCATTAGCACGAAGACGGCGTAGATGCCGTTGTCGCGGACGAATGACGTCAGCGAGCTCGTAACGCTCGCGAGGAGCACAGGCGCCGAGACTACCGGCGCGCCGTGAACGGGGCGTACAGGTCGGCGCGGCCGACGCTGTTCGTCGCCGAGACGTGCAGCCTGTACGACCCGCCGTACGCGAGGCCGCCGGAGGCGCCCCGTCCGTTCCACTGCAAGCGCTGGGCTCCGGCGCCGGCAGAGCGGCGCGAGAGGACGCGCACGACGGTGCCGTTCGCGGTCTCGATCGTCGCCGTGACCTTCGCGGCCCGCGCGAGCCTGAACGAGCCGACGAGACGCGTGCGCTTCTTGCGCAGCTTGAGCGCCTTGGGCCTCACCGCGAGGGACGCGAGTGTCTCATTGAGCGAGAACGTTCGCTCCGCGGTCGAGACCTGCATGAGGTCGTCGGTCGCGGTGACCGAGAACTTCCAGCTTCCTTCGGCTTGTCCGTTTCCCGTCCAGTTGAACTTGTACGTCCCCGGCGCGCGGGTTCCGGCGTCGATCGGCAACGTGGCGCCGCCCGGTCCCACGAGGCTCGCTTGAACCGTGCTCGGGCGGACGACCTTGTAGGACAGGCTTTCGGCTTCGGCGACGCCGTCGCCGTTCGGCGACAGCACCGGCTCGGGCGCAGGAGGCACGTAGACGCCCGTGTAGGCGACGAGCAGGGCCTCGGCAACGGAGCGTTCTCCGCCCTTGTCGGACGGGCGGTTCAGCAACCGGCCGTCGAACGCCATCGTCGTCGAGCCGCCCGCGTCGAGACCGGAGGCT
>DASVFB010000223.1:0-7384 GCA_036380275.1 Gaiellaceae bacterium
AAATGCGAAGGGTTGAACGTCGCGACGGTTGGGTCCAGCAGGACGTTCAAGAAGTCGAACGGGTCGGCGTAGTCAGCAGCCCAACCGAACGTCGCCATGTCGAACGGCTCGTCCGGATTTCGCAGAGCCGCATCCAGGGCGACAGAACTCATGTAGTGGATGTCCGCGACGAGCCCGACGCGCGAAAGGCTGAGCTGGAGCGCATTCGTCTGGTTCTGGCAAGCCTGCGAGTTGCACGTGTAGACGACAACCGTCGCGCCACCGAAGCCTGCAGCCTGAACGACCGTCGCGGCGGCCGTGAAGTCGGTCACGTTGTACGGATAAATCGTGGCGTCCTGGAACCCCGGCACGCCCGGCGGCAGCAGCTGGTCGGTGAGGCTCGAACCTGGGAACGCCGCGGCGAGGCCCTGGCGATCTACCGCGGTCGCAACTGCGCGCCGTACGTTCGCGCCGGCGAAGATCGGCCGCGAGGTGTTGAAGACGAGCGAGCGGACGAGGAGTGACGGGTTCGTGAAGAATCGCCGCGGGCTCGCACCGGCCCCGTAGGTCGCCTCGAGGCTGGCGAAGTCCGAGCTGGGCACGCCTACCGCCGAGTAGTCGGCCTGGCCGCCGAGGACGTCGGCTTCCGCTTCGGCCGGCGTTTGGCCGAGCTTGTAGACGATCTGCGCAAACCCGTGGGTCCTGGAGCCCGCGTAGTACGGGTTGACGTCGAGGATCAGCTGGACGTTCGGAACATACGACGCGACGTAATACGGGCCGGCGGACGGCAAGGAATCGATCTGGAACGCAGGCGCCGAGCTCGGCACCGCACAGCCGAGCGAAAGCGCGAGCTTCGGCAGCAGCGTGTTGTCCGGGTTGTTGAGCTGGATCGTCAGCTGATTCCCGGCGGCGCTCAGCCCGGAGATCGTGGGCGACGTGCCGTTTATGAACTCCTGAGCGCCGACGATGTCACCGAGGTACGCCCGCCAGGCGCCGAAGGGAGAGAGATCGCGCTGGATTGCGTTGATAAAAGACTGCGGCGTCAGGTTCGAGCCGTCGGAGAACTTCCAGTTCGAGCCGAGCGTGAACACGTACGTCTTGCCGTCGTCGGAAACGGTGGGCATCGTGGTCGCGACTTCGGGCTGCAGGTCGGCGAGACCCTGCTGGCCCGCCTCGTCCGGATAGTTGACGAGCTTCGCGCACGTGGCGTAGAAGATTTGCTCGGTCGGGGAGGAGAACGCATTCGCGGGATCGAGCGACGTCAGGAAGCTGCCGTCTACTTTCAGCACTCCCTGCGGGTTCGAGTTGTCGACCTGGACGCCGGTGACGATGTTGGAGATCGCGACATTCCCGGCCGCGTCGGCGACCTTGAGCCGCACGTCGTAGGACCCGTTCGCGACCTGCGTCGTGTCCCAGCCGGTTGTCTCGCTCGTCCCGCCGACGCCGGACTTGATGATCGACCACGAGCCTGCATTGTGCGGCGACAACTCGAACGACCAGGTGGCGACGCCCGCGTACGCACCGGCGGGTGGATCCGACTGCGAACCTGCAAGCACAACGGTGCCCGAGAGCACGGCGCCGTTCAGGGGCCCGCTCAAGGAAGCCGTTGGCGGCGTGTTGTCGAATGACACGACCGTGCCGGACGCAAAATTCGATGAGTCGTTTGCGAAAGCGGTGGCGCGGATGTTGTAATCGCCGTCGGGAAGCCCAACAGTGTTCAGGAGTGTCTGGTACGGCGGCGACGTAGCCGAGCCGACCTGGACGAACGTGAAGTTCCCAGGAGCGGTCTGCCGGAAGAAATCGACGCGCGAGATTCCGGACGCATCGCTCGCGTCGGCCGACATCGTCACGACGCCGCGGATTGCGGTGCCGCCGGCGGGCGAGGTGAGGTTGACCGTCGGAGTTGCGAGCGCCGGTCCAGCGCCTAGCAGCGCGATCCCGATCGCCAAAGCAGTGAGCCACGAACACCGCAGTGTTGTCCTCAAGCCACCCCTCTTCCGTTTACCGGTCCCTCCGTTGAGCCTATGAGGGCTTGGCCTCGTTTTCAAGGTCCAGACGTTGATGTTCGATCGCCCGCGCGGGAGAGGCCGAGCCCGATTTTCAGAGCGAAATCTGGTTTTCCGTCCATACTGTTGTCGTGAAAGTGACCGAGGTCACGGACCGGGCCACGTCGCTCATGACTCCCTACGTGCCGCGGCTGGTCAGAGCTTGGAGCATCGAGCTCGACGTGCCTCGGGCGCGCACGCTCGACGGCTCCCTCGTCTCGGTCGACATCTCGGGCTTCACGGCGCTCGCGGAGCACCTGTCGGCGAAGGGAAAGGCCGGCGCCGAGGAGCTCGTCCAGCGGATCTCGGCCTGCTTCGACGGGCTGATCGACGTCGCCGAGCGGCACGGCGGCGACGTGCTCAAGTTTCGAGGGGACGCGCTGCTCCTCTTCTTCCGCGACGACCGCCACGCGGAGCGGGCCGCGGGCGCAGCTTCAGACATGCAGTGGGCGATCGAGTCGATTCCCGGCGACGATGTCGAGCTGCGGATGTCCGCAGGCGTCCACTCCGGGGAGTGCCACTTCTTCCTCTCGCAGGCGCCGCACCGCGAGCTGCTCGTCGCCGGTCCAGGCGCGACGCGCGTTTTCGAGCTCGAGGACCTCGCCGCCGCGGGCGAGATCGTGCTTAGCGCCGAGACCGCTGCCGAAGTCGATCCTGCGTGGCTCGAGGAGGAGCGCGAGGGCGCCCGCGTCATGAAGCGCCTCGAGCCGGGTGCCAGCACGGTGCCGCCGCCGCCGGACGTCGCTGGATCAAGCCTCGAGGAGTTCGTCCCCGCGCCCCTGCGCGCCCACCTCGCCGTGTCGAGCGGCGACGCCGAGCACCGGCAGGTCACGGTCGCGTTCGTGAAGCTCTCGCAGACCGATGATCTGATTGCTGCGGAGGGCCCGGACGCCATGCTCGAGCGAATCGACACGCTCGCCGCGGCGGTCGGCGCAGCGTGCGAGACCTACGGGCTGACGTGGCTCGAGTCCGACATCGACGTCAACGCGATCAAGCTCTACCTGACCGGCGGAGCGCCGTCGAGCTCGGGGCAGGACGAAGAGGGAATGCTCCGGGCGGTGCTCGATATCGTCGCGACGGACGTCGGCCTGCCGATTCGCGCCGGCGTCAACCGCGGTCACGTCTTCACTGGCGACATCGGCGGCGCGAACCGGCGCACGTACGCGGTGATGGGCGACGCGGTCAACCTTGCCGCACGGCTGACATCGCGTGCGCAGCCGGGCGACGTCTTGGCGACGCCCGAGGTCCTTGATCGCGCGAAGACGGTCTACGCGACTGAGAAGGAGCCGCTGCTCGTCAAGGGGAAGGAACGCGCCGTTACCGCACACCACGTCGGCGCAGCCGTCGGAACACGCGACGAAGCAGAGGTCGACGCCACTCCGCTCATCGGGCGCGAGCCGGAGCTCGAGCTCTTGGTCGACGCGGTCAACGCTGCCCGTATGCGCGAGCTCCGAATCGTCGTGCTCGCCGGCGAGCCCGGCATTGGGAAGTCGCGGCTCGTCCGCGAGTTGCGGACGCTCGCGCTCGGGTTCACTCAACTGACGGCCGCTGGCGAGCAGTACGCATCGTCGACCCCGTTCTTCGCCTGGCGCAACCTCCTCCGGCAGCTGGCGGGCATAACGCCGGACAGCTCTCGCGAGCAGGCGGGAGCGCAGCTCACGCCGTTCGTCACCGGCGTGATGCCCGACCTCGCGCCCTGGCTGCCGCTCCTGGCGATCCCGTTCGACGCCGAGGTGCTGACGACGCCCGAGTCCGACGCGCTCGACCCGACGACGAGCCGTGAGAAGCTCTTCGAGACGGTCGAGACGTTCCTCGAGCGCGTGCTGATGATGCCCACGCTGCTCGTCGTCGAGGACGCGCACTGGCTCGACGATTCGTCACGGTCGCTTCTTCTTCACTTGACGCAGAAGAAGGCGATGCGCCCGTGGGTCGTCTGTGTGACGACGCGTCCCACTGCAGAGCCGGCCGTTCATCTCGAAGGGCCGGGACAACGTCTCGACCTGGAGCCGCTCGAGGCCGGCCGGGCGGCGGAGCTGGCGTTGAGCATGGCCGACGAGGTCGCGCTCTCGGCCGAGACACTCGCAGCATTGACGGAGCGCTCCGGCGGCAACCCGCTCTTCGTCCGCGAGCTCGTCAACGCAGCGCGTGCGGGCGACCGGCTCGAGACCCTTCCCGAGTCGGTCGAGAGCCTGCTCACGACGCGCATCGACACGCTCGACCCCGAGAACCGGATGCTCTTGCGGTACGCGG
Source organism: Gaiellaceae bacterium (assembly GCA_036380275.1). Lineage (GTDB taxonomy): Bacteria > Actinomycetota > Thermoleophilia > Gaiellales > Gaiellaceae > DASVFB01. The sequence goes on from DASVFB010000223.1 coordinate 4,275, forward strand.
CGGTCGTCGGTCCGACGTTCGAGCTCGACTTCATCGCCGAGATCCTCGAGCACGAGATTCCCGACGCGGCGGATCCCGCCCGGTGGGAGTGGCTGCACGAGTTCGTCGGGTATGCGGGCGACATGACGTACTCGTTTCGGCACGACCTCGTCCGCGCCACCGCGTACGAAGGCCTGTCCTTCCGGCGCCGTCGGGACATCCACTGCCGGGTCGCAGGAGCGCTCGAGCGGCGCGGCGGCGAGAACGACGCACTGCTTTCGCTCCACTACTTCGAGGCGCGGGTCTACGACAAGGCGTGGACGTACGCGGTCGCCGCGGGCGAGCGCGCCCAGGCGAGCTTTGCCAACGTCGTCGCCGCCGAGCTGTACGAGCGCGCGATTGCCGCCGGCGCGAATCTTCCGGAGCTCGACGGTCGCGACGTCGCGCACGTTCACGAGGAACTCGGCGACGTGTGCGAACTCTTCGGTGCGTACGACCGCGCCTTCGACGCGATCGAGGCGGCGCGCGGCCTAATCGGGGCCGGTTCGCCGTTGGCCGACGCGCGCCTCCTCGGCAAGGAGATCCTGCTGCACGAGCACAAGGGCCGGTATGCGGACGCGTTCAAGACGTCCGCGCGTGGACTGGCTCGGCTCGAGCACGCGGAGGAAGGCCCCGACCGGGACGCGTCTCGGGCGACGATCGAGCTGAACACGGGCGCGATCCACTACCGGCAGACCAACAACGAGGAAGCGATTCGCTGGCTCGAGGCTGCCGCCGAGCATGCCGAGCGGGCGGGCGATCGCCGCACGCTCGCGCACGCGTACTACGTGCTCGACGCGGCGCACAGCGATTTCGGCTCTTCAGACGGCCTTCGTTATCTCGAGCTCGCGCGGCCGATCTACGAAGAGCTCGGCGACCTGCGCGGGCTCGGCGTCGTCCTGTCGAACCTCGGCATTCACGCGTACTACGAGGGTCGCTGGCCCGAGTCGCTCGCGTACTACCGCGAGAGCGGCGTCGTGAAGGAGCGTGCGGGAGACGTGATCGGCGCCGTCATCCAGGTGAACAACGAAGCGGAGATCCTGTCCGACCAGGGACTTATCTACGAGGCGATTCCGCTATTCGAGGAGATGCTCCGCGTCTCACGCGCTTCCGGGTGGGCGTTCGGGGCGGGTGCGGCGTTGTCGAATCTGGGACGCGCCAACGCACGTGCCGGACGCTTCGAGGAGGCGCACACGCTCTTCGACGACGCGCTCGGCGTGTTCGAGGAGCTCTCGGCCGAGCGCTTCAAGGTCGAGGCGAAGGCGCGCCGAGCCGAGTGTCTCGTCTACGAAGGTCGTCATCAGGAGGCACTCACGGCGGCCACGGAGTGCAGGGGGGCCGCGACGAAATCGCCCGTAGGCGGTGTCGAAGCGCTGATCGAGCGATCGAGCGGCTTCGCCCTCCACCAGGCGCGCCGGCCGGACGAGGCGCGGCCGCATTTCGAAGAGAGCCTTGCGATCGCGCGGAAACTCAAGGTCGAGTACGAGGTGGCCCTGACGCTCCGCGCCATGGCGGCGACGAAGTATCCGTCCGACGACGACCTCGCCGCCCAGAGCGACGAGATCCTCGAGCGGCTCGGCGTCGTGTCGCTGCCGGCGGTGCCGCTCCCCTAGAGAGCCTCTTAGCCCGCCGCGACCGGTACTTCTTCGAGGCCCTCCTCGGGAACGTGGGCGCCGCGGAAGAAGATGAACGCCAGGACTGCGCCCGCGGCTGCGAACGCGACGAGTGCCCCGAACGCCCAGTGGTAGCCCGTCGTGAACGCCTGCGGCGTGAAGTGACCAGACTTCGCCTTCGAGACGAAGATCGTCGACGCGACGGCGACGCCGAACGCGCCGCCGATCTGCTGGGTCGTGTTCAGCAATCCCGACGCGAGCCCGGCCTGTTGGGGCGGGACGCCGATGAACCCGGCGATCGTGACCGGGATGAACCCGAACGCGAGCCCAAGCGCGAAGATGAGATACAGCGGGAGGAGATCGGGCCAGTAGCTTCCGTCCACCGGCAGTCGCGTGTAGCCGAGCATCGTCAGCGCGAGAACGGTCATCCCGACCGTCGTCACCCAGCGCGGACCCACCCTGGTCACGAGCGCCTGCGCGACGCCGGCCCAGATCACGGTGGTGCCCGCCGTGGCCAGGAACGTGACTCCCGTCTTCAGCGCCGACCAGCCGAGGACTTGCTGGACGTAGAGCGTGAGTACGAAGAAGTTGGCGTAGATCGAGGCGCCGAGGAGGAACCCGACGACGTTCGCGCCGGTCAGCGTGCGGATGCGAAAGATGCCGAACGGCACGAGCGGAGCTTCCGTGCGCAGCTCCCAGACGACGAAGAAGGCGAGGATGGCGAGGGACACGATCAGCAGTCCGATCGTGCGAGTCGTGCCCCAGCCGACGTCGGGCGCCTTCGAAATCGCATAGATGAACAGCGCGAGCCCGCCGGTGACGCTGATGGCGCCGATTGCGTCGAAGCGCCGATGTCCAAGGTCCGCGTGGCTCTCCGGGACGATGCGTGGCGTGAGCGCGAGCACGAGCGCGCCGACGGGGACGTTGACGAAGAAGATCCACTCCCAGCCGAGGTACTTCGTGAGGATGCCTCCCAGGAGGACGCCCACCGCGGCGCCCGAGCCGCCGAGCGCGCCCCAGATGCCGAGGGCCTTGTTTCGGTCCGGGCCCTCCTCGAAGGTCGTCGTCACGATCGACAGGGCCGCCGGGGAGATAATGGCCGCCCCGAGACCCTGCACGGCGCGCGACACGATCAGCACGCCGGCGCTCCACGCGAACCCGCACGCGAGCGACGCCAGAGTGAAGAGGATGAGGCCGGCGATGAAGATGCGCCGGCGTCCAAGCAGGTCGGACATGCGGCCACCCAGCAGCAGGAAACCGCCGAACGTGATCGCGTATGCAGTTATGACCCACTGCACCGTCGACTCCGCGATGTGCAGATCCTTCTGGATGGAGGGGATCGCGACGTTGACGATCGCGACGTCGAGGATCGTCATGAAGAACGCCGCGCCGACGACGGCGAGAATCAGCCACTTGTTCCTGTGCTGTTCGGTCATATCCCCCTCTGTCCCGTCAATGACGGAAGTGCCTGCGGCCGGT
>DASVFB010000224.1:0-2121 GCA_036380275.1 Gaiellaceae bacterium
GGACTCATCCATCTCCTCGCGGCGCCGCGCGAAGCTGACCCGGGCTCCGTTCACGACCGAGAGGTCGTCGGCCATCGCGCCGTCGAGCCGGACGAAGCCGTGGTCGAGGACGCGGACGGTGTCGTCGGGTATCACTTCGGGCGTCGTGACGGCCACGCGGGCGAGTTTAGCGGGGGCAGAAGTCGGCACCTTTTCGATCGAGTCGGCCTCTCTTGCCTGCGCAAGAAGTACTGCCCACAACGTCCGGAACGACCACCCCGAACGGAACGGGTCCTGCAGCCATACTTGACAGATATCTCGTTCAGATATATCTTTCCGATGTATGGAGCCTACCGCCGTCACCTGGGCTGTGCTCGGGCTGATCACGCTCGAGCCGCGTAGCGGCTACGACATCAAGCGCATCATCGACCGGACGATTCGCCACTTCTGGGCGGCAAGCTACGGCCAGATCTATCCCGAGCTCACGCGACTGGAGGAGGAAGGCTGGATCGCGGGAGCCGACGCGCCTCGCGGTGGGCGGTCGCGGCGGGTGTTCACGATCACACCGAAGGGCCGGCAGGCCTTGCACGACTGGTTGCAGGGGCCGGAGACACGGATCGAACTACGAGACGAGTCGCTGCTCCGCCTCTTCTTCGCCGACGCCGGGCCGGACGAGCTGGGGCTGGGCCTGCTGCAGGCGCGGCGGCAGGGCTACGAGCAGATGCTCGCCCAACTCCGCGCCCTCGACGACGGCACCGGCCCTGATCCACCGTTCGTTGATCTCGTCTATCGATGGGGCCTCGACTACTGCCAGTGGGGGATCGAATGGTGCTCACGGCAGGAACGCCGTTTGCGTCGCGCAGCCTGAACGAGATGCCCGAGCCGACCTGGCGATCGCTCCTGCAGCGGGGGCTGCCGCGACTCGGGATCGAGAGCATCGTCCCGGTCGTCGTGTTCTACGGCGCCTGGAAGTTGCTTGGGCTCGCCGGCGCCGTCGTCTCCGCAACGGTCATCTCTCTGGCGATCGCTGGCTGGCAGATCCGCCGCGAACGGGGCGGCGCGCTCGCAGTAGCGACGGCGATCTTCGTCATCATCCAGGCACTCGTCGCGCTCGCGGCGCACAGCGCGACGGTCTATCTCGCTCAACCCGTCGTCCTGAGCGCCTGTTGGGGCTTCGTCTATTTCGGGTCGGTGATCGTCGGGCGGCCGTTGATCGGCGTGTTCGCGAATGCGTTGTACCCGTTCCCACCCGAGTTTCGCGCGAGTGCCCCCTACCGGCGTGAGTTCGGAATGCAGTCAATCGTCTGGGGCATCTACTGCCTCGGCCGCGCGGCGCTTCGGCTCGTCGTGCTGCTCGGCTCCGGCGTCGGAGGGTTCATCTTCGTCTCGGTCGCGACGGGGGCGCCAATTCTCGTCGCGCTCATTTTCTGGGGAATCTGGCACGCGCGACGCACGTTCACCCGGCTCGCGGTCGTGCCCGAGGGAGCTACGACTTCGTTCCCTCGACGGATGCGTCAAGTCACCCCCTTCCGCTAAGCAGTGCCCGGTTGCGCCTCGACCTCCAACGCCACAGCGGCGGGATTCAGCCCCGCGACGCAGGACTCGGGAAGCGCCGCGCACCCCAGCCACGCGACCTGCGGACGAAGCGCGACAACGACGATCGCTCCGACGACCACTGCCACGCCATCGACGAAGACCGCGCCCCCCGGGCCGATCACTGCTGCCAGGCCGCCGGTCAGCAACGCACCGAACGGGACCATGCCGACGAACGCTGCCGCCCAGATCGCGAGCGCCCGCGCTCGGATCTCGTCGGTACTCATCGCCTGCACCACCACGGTGGACAGCCCGACGAACAGGACGCCGGCGAGTCCGCCCACGAACGCCAGTGCGAGCGAAAGCCATGCGCTTGTCGACGCGCCAATGCCGGCCAAGGCCACGCCTGTGACGACGAACCCCACCAGTAACGGCTCGCCCTTGTTCGGCCGGCCGGAAAGGCGTAATAGCGCGATCGAGCCGAGCAGCGACCCAAGACCGATCGCCGCCGTGATCGCTCCAAGCGTCCCCGCGCCCGCGTGGAGGTTGTAGCGGACGATCGCCGGGATCATGAACGCGACCGGCGGCGTCCCGAACAAGCCGGCGACC
>DASVFB010000225.1:0-9085 GCA_036380275.1 Gaiellaceae bacterium
CGTTCACGACCTCGCCGACCTGCCGCTCGAACGAGTCGCCACCGTCGTCGGCCGCTACTACGCGATGGATCGCGACAAGCGCTGGGAGAGAACCGAAAAGGCCTTCGACGCCGTAGTGCGGGGTAGGAGTACACCCACACAGACACAGAGCCTGCTCCGCTATGTGCAAGAGAGCTACGACAAAGGAGTCACGGACGAGTTCATCGAGCCCATCGGGAACAAGGACGCTCCGCGCTTGACCACCGAGGACACCGCCATCCTTTTCAACTTCCGTCCGGACAGGGCTCGCCAGCTCTCCCGGCTGCTCCTCGACCGCGGGTTCGCCCTGACGACGATGACGCGCTACAGCGACGACCTCGACTGCCCGGTCGTCTTCGACGAGGTGCGCGTGGAGGACACGCTCGCCGAGGTCCTGTCCCGGGCGGGGCTGCGCCAGCTGCACGTGGCCGAGACCGAGAAGTACGCGCACGTCACCTATTTCTTCAACGGCGGCCGCGAAGAGGAATGGCCGGGCGAGACGCGGATGCTCGTTCCGAGCCCTCGCGACGTCCCGAGCTACGACCTCAAGCCGGAGATGTCGGCGCGAGAGGCGGCCGAGCGTTTCTGCGACGAGATCGGCAACGGCTACGCCTTCGGCGTGATCAACTTCGCCAATCCGGACATGGTCGGGCACACGGGCTCGATTTCAGCTGCGATCAACGCAGTCGAAACGGCCGACGCTTGCCTCGGTCGTGTCGTCGACGCGGTCACGGCGGCCGGGGGCGTCTGCCTGATCACGGCCGACCACGGCAACGCCGAACAGCTGCTTGCCGCCGACGGCGTCAGCCCGCACACCGCACACACGACGAACCCTGTCCCGTTTGTGGTGACCGATACGAGCGCCACCGTGCGCGAAGGCGGAGAACTGGCCGACCTGGCTCCGACCGTTCTCGCACTACTCGGCGTCGAGCAGCCAAAAAAACTTACAGGTAGAAGCCTTGTTTAGAAGCTATACTCGTGCCCGCGGTGTCTTTGACCCAGCCTGATCTGGGTGTTCTGCGGAAGGCCCAACGTGGTGACGAGCGTGCGTTCTGCATCATCCTTCGCGCGTACGAAACGCCCGTCTTCAACTACGTCCTTCGGCTGGTCGGCGATCGGACTCTTGCCGAAGACCTGACGCAGGAGGTCTTTCTCCGGGTCTTCCAGGGCCTGCCCGGGTTCTCGCTCCGGTCGAAGTTCACGACCTGGCTCTTCCAGGTGACGAAGAACCGCGTCCTCGACGAGCTTCGTGCCCGCGAGCGCAGGCCCCGTTCCGTCTGCTCGCTCGAGGACATCGCGCCGTTCGAGGTTCTCGATCAGCCGCTGGAGCGGATCGAGGCCGTCGATGCACTCTGGCGCGCCGTCGAGAACCTCAACGTCGACCTCAAGATGGCGCTGTTACTTCGCGACGTCGTCGGCCTCGCATACACCGAGATCGCCGACTCGCTCGAGATCACGCTCGCGACCGTCAAGTGGCGGATCTACAAAGGCAGAGAAGAAGTTCAGGCCTCACTCGCGCGCGAGGGCATCACGTTCGGCTCGAACGCCGAGGCCAAAGCCGATGACGCCGCCGAGCGCGCCGGCGCCTCCGTCTAGCACGGCGCGTTCCTAGATCCCCTGCGCGAGCCGCTCCGCGAGTGGCGCAGGGAGACCGGACTCGAGCATGCGCGCCTGCGTGCGCTCGACCGGATACGCGACACGATGAAAGCGGGCGCGCTTTTCGCTCGTATCGAGTGTGAGCCACGCCGCACGCGGATCGCCGTCGCGCGGCTGTCCGACGGATCCCGGATTGAGCAGCCAGCGTCCCTCGAGCTCGATCTCAGTGCCGGCGGGCGCGAGCCCACCGTGCAGCTCTTCCGCGCTGAGGCCGATCGCCAGCGCGACGTGACTGTGTCCGACGAGCACGAGCGGCGCCTCGGTCATGAGCAGGCTGAGGTACGCGGCCTCCGCGGTGAGGACGTACTCCCACACCGGGTCGCGGGCGCTCGCGTGAAAGAGCTGCGCGCCGTCGGCGACTGCGCGCGGCTCGAGCGTTGACAGATAGTCGCGCCACGGCTGCTCGAGCGCATTGCGAGTCCAGAGCGCCGCCGCGGCCGCTTCGTCGTTGAAGTCCTCCACGTCGAGCGTTCCGAGCGCGACCAGGTCGTGATTGCCCACGAGGCAGATGTCGGCGCGCTCCGAGACGAGCTTGCAACATCGGTTGGGCGCCGGTCCGTAGCCGACGGTGTCACCGAGACACCAGATCGCGTGGGGAGCCCACGCATCGATCTCCTCGAGCACCGCGACGAGTGCGTCCTCGTTAGCGTGGACATCCGAGATGACGGCGACACGCATGGGAAAGGTCGCAACGCTAGTCGTTTTCGCCGCCGCGTGGTTCGTCGCAGCTGCGTTCCTGTGGCGAACGAGCGTCCCGTCGCGCCTCGACGTGAGCGGCCTCGACGTTCACCGGTTCTTCTCGGCGCGTGCCATCGACCGCGCCACTCGATATGCGCGCTTCGTCGACGCGCTCTGGGCCTTGCACGTCGCGGCGAACATCGCCGCGCTCGTCGTGCTCTCCCGGCGCGCCCCGCGACTCGTGCGGACGATGGGCTTGGGTCGCGTCGGCGCCGGAGTGATCGTCGCGATGCTCATCCTCGTCACGTTCTGGTTCATCTCGCTGCCGTTCGGCTTTGCGGAGCAGTGGTGGGACGCCCGCCACGGGCTCGCGCCACACGACTACGTCTCGTGGATCTTCGAGCCGTGGGCGCTACTCACGTTCGAGGCGCTGTTCGTGTTGATCGCCGTCTGCATTGTGCTCGGCCTGGCCGGCTGGCTCGGCGATCGCTGGTGGATCGTCGGCGCACCGACCTTCGTCGTCATCTCCGCCGCGTTCGCCTTTCTTTCCGGCTACGTCGCGCAGCTCGGGACGCACAGTGTCAAGAACCCCGAGCTGCGCGCCGCGGTGCAGGTGCTCGAGCGGCGCGAAGACGTGCGCGGCACGCCCGTGCACGTCCAGGACGTCGGCGACATCACGAATCAAGCGAACGCGTACGCGAGCGGCTTCGGCCCCTCGGCGAACGTCGTGCTGTGGAACACGCTGCTCGACGGGCGTTTCAGCCCGGGCGAGGTCCGCGTCGTCGTGGGCCACGAGCTCGGCCACGTCGCACGCCGCCACGTCATTAAGGGAATCGGCTGGACGGCGCTCGTCGTCGTGCCCCTCCTGTGGCTCGTGACTGTGATCACGCGGCGTCGCGGCGGCATCGCGAACCCGGGTGCGCTCCCGTTCGCGTTGCTGGCGCTCACCGTGCTCAACCTCCTCGCCGCGCCGTTCGTCAACGCCGTGTCACGCCGCTACGAGGCTGAAGCCGACTGGTCGGCGCTGAAGGCGACGCGCGACCCGACCTCCGCGCGCAAACTCTTCGTCGACTTCCAGCGTACGAGCCTGCAGCAGCCGAATCCGCCGACGTGGGACTACCTGTGGTTGGAGACCCACCCGACGATCGCCCAACGCATCGCGATGGTCGAGGCCTGGGTCAAGCAGTCACGCTGAGTGCTGGTCGCCGGTTTCCGGCAGGTTCCGAATGCCCTCGGTCGTCGTCCACTTCGACCATGAGTCCTCCATCGCGTCGAGTAGGTCGCGCATGAACTTGTGCGACACGTTGACGCGCGCGACGACCACTCCGGGAACGTCTCCCTCTTCGACCTCGTGGTCGACGCGCGCGAACGTGACCGTGAACTCGTACTGCGAGAAGGTGACGTTCGCGAAGTTCGCGTAGACCCCGCCCATGCTGTCGGGGTCGATGTGAATGTTGAGCTGGCGCTCCTTGGGTTCCTCTTCCACGCGCCTACGATACACGCGTGGACACGAGCCTCACCCTCGGCCGCGTCGTGCGCATCTTTGCCGCTGCGGCGACTCTGCTCTTGATCGGAACCATCGGTTTCAAGCTGATTCTCGACGAGAACTGGATCAACTCCTTTTACCGTACGGTCGTCACCGCATCGCTGAACGGCCTCGATTCGCCGCCCCCAAGCACCGGCGGCAAGCTCTGGACCGTGCTGGTCGTTCTGGGCGGGGTGACTATCTTTGCGTACGTCGGCGTCGCTGTTGTCGAGGCGATCGCCGGTGGAGTTGTGACAGGCGCTATCGCGGACCGGAGGCGGTGGAAGACGATCGACCAGTTGAGCAATCACTTCATCATCTGCGGCTACGGCCGCGTCGGCCGGCGGGTCGCACAGGAGTTCCGAGCGGCCGAGGTGCCATACGTGGTCCTCGACTTCAGCGCCGAAGCCCTGAACGCAGCGCGAGACCGGGGCGATCTCTTCATCGAGGGCAACGGGACTGAGGACGAGGACCTCGAGAAGGCCGGGCTCGAGCGAGCGCGCGGCCTCGTGGCGTCGTCGGACTCGGACGCGGACAACCTGTACATCACGCTCTCTGCGCGTTCGCAGCGGCCCGAGCTGACGATCGTCGCTCGCGGGAGCGACGAGGATGCGGAGAAGAAGTTGAGGCTCGCGGGAGCGGACCGGGTCGTGACCCCGTACTCCACCGCCGGAAAGTTGATGGCCAACCTCGTCCTGAAGCCGCAGGTGACCGCGTTCCTCGACGTCGTCACGACTGCCGAGGGGGACGACTTCCTGCTCGAGGAGATCGAGGTCAAGGAATCCTGTCTGCACGCAGGGCGAACGATTCGCGACCTGCGCGTGCGCGACGAAACGGGTGCGATCATCGTCGCGATCCGCAAGCGCGACGGGACCTTCGACACGACGCCGTCGCCGGACGAGCTGATCGAGGTCGGCGACGTACTGATCGGCGTGGGCACTCCCGAAGAGATCCAGAAGCTCGAGGACTTCTTCGCGCCGCGCGAGGCCCTTGCGCACTAACGCCGTCTCGCGGCTCGCCGCGAGCATCACGAACGTTGTCGGCGCGGAGGTCGCGCTCGAGCGCCCGAGCGATGCGGCGCACGGCGACTATGCGACGAACGTCGCGCTCCGGCTCGCGGGCGCGCAACGGCGCGCGCCGCGGGAGCTCGCCGCCGAGCTGGCCGAGAAGGTCGCTGGGCTGCCAGAGGTCGAGCGCGCGGACGTGGCCGGCCCAGGGTTCCTGAACCTGTTCGTTACCGACGTGTTCCTTGCCACGGCGCTCGAGGAGATCGATCAGGGCTACGGCGCGGGCTCCGAGCCCGAGCCGGAGCGTGTGAACGTCGAGATGGTGTCGGCGAATCCGACCGGGCCGATCCCCGTGTCGGCTGCGCGCAACGGCGCGTACGGAGACTCGGTGGCGAGACTGCTCGAGCTCGCCGGGCACGAGGTCGTGCGCGAGTTCTACTACAACGATGCAGGGGCCCAGATGGAGCGCTTCCGCGAGTCCGTTGACGCCGCGCGGCGTGGGGAAGACCCTCCCGAGGACGGGTACCGCGGCGCGTACATCGACGAGCTCGCGCGCCTCGAAGGCGATCCCGTCGAGCACATGGTGCGCCGGATCGAGGACTCGCTCGAGCGCTTCCGGATCCACTTCGACGTGTGGACGCTGCAGAGCGTCATCGCGAAGAGCGCCGACGATGCGATCGCGAGCATCGAGACGTACGAGAAGGAGGGAACGGTCTGGGCGCGCACGACCGACCACGGAGACGACAAGGATCGTCCGCTTCTGCGGTCCTCCGACGGCAGCTTCCTCTACTTCGCCGTCGATGTCGCGTACGTCCGGGACAAGTTCGAGCGCGGCTTCGATCGTCTCATGTACGTCCTCGGCGCGGACCATCACGGCTACGTTTCACGGCTGAAGGCCGCCGCGGCGATGCTCGGCTACGACATCTCGCGACTGGAGATCCTCCTCTACCAGATGGTGCACCTGACGAAAGCGGGGGAGCAGACGAAGATGTCGAAGCGGCGCGGCGACATCGTCTTCCTGGAGGACCTGATGGACGAGATCGGCGTTGACGCTGCGCGCTGGTACCTCGTGAACCGTGGGCCGGACCAGGCGATCGACATCGACATCGATCTCGCCGCGGAGAAGTCGCAGAAGAACCCGGTGTACTACGTGCAGTACGCGCACGCGCGCATCGCGGGCATCCTCCGCAACGCACCTGTCCCGAGTCCAGGACTAGGGACAGCGCCCGTTCAGCCACTGGCGACCGAGGAGCGCGACCTGATCAAGCGGCTCGCGGAGTTCCCGGCCGTCGTCGCCGAGGCGACGGAGCGGCGCGCGCCGCACGGCATTCCGACGTATGCGATCCGCGTCGCGGACGACTTTCATCGCTTCTACCACGAGCACCGCGTGCTCGAGTCGGAGCAGCGCGACTTTCGTCTCGCGCTCTGCCGCGCGACGCAGCAGGTGATCGCACGCAGCCTCGACCTGATCGGCGTCGAGGCTCCCGAACGAATGTGAAGCGGCTCTTTCTCGTAACGGTCCTGCTTCTCGCCGGCTGCGGCGGTGGAGGCGATCGCGTGACCGGGCCTCCGCTGCCCGCGATCGCGAAACGTTGCGGCGCGGCGCATGCGGATTGGCAGACGCTCTGGTTGAAGGCGTCGGACGGGACGAGGCTCGACGCAGCCGAGGCTGGGAGTGGGTCGCGCGGCGTGCTCATGCTGCACGAATCGCCCGCGGATCTCTGCGGCTGGGAGCCGTACGGCGCGGAGCTCGTGCGGCAAGGCTTTCACGTCTTGCTCCTCGACCTGCGCGCGTATGGCCTCTCGCAGCGGGGTCCCTACGGCGGACAGCGCGGCGCCGTCGCGGACGTTCGTGGCGCCGTGAACGAGCTGAAGCACCGGGGTGCAAAGCAGGTTGCCGTCGTCGGCGCGTCCTACGGCGGGGTCACGGCGCTGGCCGCCGCGCCCGAGCTCGGGCCGGAGATCAGCGGCGTCGCGTCCCTCTCGGGCGAGCTCGAGCTCAACAATGCGGGGCTGAACGCGCTCGCCGCGATGCCGCAGATCCAGGTCCCGGTGCTCGTCATGGGCTCACGGAAGGATCCCTACCTCGACGATACGGACGCGCGCGAACTTCTTCAGGCAGCCACCGCGTCGCGCGCGCAGCTCGTCGAGTTCGACGGCTCCGACCACGGCTGGAACCTGCTCGACCCAACGCACAAGCAGCGCGCGTACGCCGTCCTCGTGGGTTTCCTGCGAAGCGTGACCGAGTAGGATCCCGCCCGTGGCACGCGCCGTGGAGCAGCCGACGCGCACGAGCACGCGCCCGGACCGCAACCTCGCGCTCGACCTCGTGCGCGTGACCGAGGCGGCGGCGATGGGCGCCGGCCGCTGGATCGGCCGCGGCGACAAGATCGCTGCTGACCAGGCGGCCGTCGACGCGATGCGCGCGATGCTCGACACCGTCGCGATGGACGGCGTCGTCGTGATCGGCGAAGGCGAGAAGGACGAAGCGCCGATGCTCTACAACGGCGAGCACATCGGCGACGGCACCGGAAGCCGGGTCGACGTCGCTGTCGACCCCTTGGAAGGAACCCGCTTGACCGCGCTCGGGCAGCCGAACGCGATCGCCGTGATCGCGGTCGCAGAGCGCGGCACGATGTTCTTCCCGGGTGCAGCGGTGTACATGGAGAAGATCGCAGTCGGTCCGGACGGGATCGACGTCGTGGACATCAACGCGTCTCCGACGGAGAACGTCAACGCCGTCGCAAAGGCGAAGAACGTCACGCCGCGGCAGATCTCTGTCGTCGTGCTCGAGCGCGACCGCCACGATGACCTGATCGCGGAGCTGCGAGACGCAGGCGCCAAGGTGAATCTCATCCGCGACGGCGACGTCGCGCCGGCGATCGCCGCTGCGCAGAGCGGCACGGGCGTCGACATGCTCTACGGGATCGGCGGCACGCCCGAGGGAGTCATCTCCGCGGCAGCGCTGAAGTGCGTCGGCGGCGGCATCAGGGCGAAGCTTTGGCCGCGGAACGACGAGGAGCGGCAGAAGTTGGTCGACGCCGGGCTCGACCCCGAGCGGGTGCTCACGACCGACGACCTCGTCGCGGGGGACGACGTCTTCGTCGCGGCGACAGGCGTGACGACCGGCTCGCTGCTACGCGGCGTCCGCTATCTGCCGAACGGCGTCGTCACCGACTCGATCTCGATGCGCTCTCGCTCCGGCACCGTCCGCCGCATCGAGGCGTCGCACCACCTCGAGAAGCTCCAGGCGTTCACCGGCCGCGACTACGGGTAACGAATCGGCGCAGGGCACGTTCGGCACGATCCGGCGTCCCGACGACCGGTTGCAGGTGACGTACAACCGACGCTCCGTCTACACGTACGTGCACGAAGGCCCGACGCCGGTCCTGTGCGACAACGTGGACGGCTGGTTCGTCGTGCGCTTGCGCGGCTGATCCGCCGCCACTATAGTCCGGAGCGAACTATGTCACTCCGGACTAAGAACCAGACGGCTACCTCGACCGTGACGGCGACCGAGGTGGCCGTGCTGGGCCTGCTCGTCGACGGCGAGCGTTCTGGCTACGACCTCCTCCGGCAGGCCGAGCAGAGCGTCGGCTTCTTCTGGACGCCGGCAAAGACGCAGCTCTACGCCGTCCTGCGCAAGCTCGTCGCCAACGGCTTCGCGACCGCACGCCACGTGCGCCAGTCCGATCGACCCGACAAGACGCTCTACCGCATAACCGCCGCAGGCGAGGAACGGCTCCGCGATGGCCTCGAGCAGGTGCACTCGACCGTGAACAAGAACCCGCTCGAGCTGCGCATCTTCTTCGGAGAGCACCGCCCGCTCGAGGCTGTCGTCGCCGACCTCGAGGCCGTGCGCGACCAACAGCGGAGACATCTCGCGGAGCTCGAAGAGATCGAGCGCACGTTCGACCACGGCGAGTATCTGTTTCCGTACCTGACGCTGCTGCGCGGAAAGGCGAACGCGGCGGCCGACGCGGCGTGGGCCGAGCAGGCGCTCGCGCTGCTGGCGCACCACAGATGATCCGTCTCACCGTCTTCGTGCTCGCGCTCGCCGCCGTCTTCGTCCCTGCGGCGGCTCCGCTCGACACCATCTCGTACTCCGGAACGATCCGCTTCCGCGGCGCGGAGACGTCGACCGTCACGCTGAAACTCGGTCGAGGAGCCGTCACGGTCAGTCTCGGCCCGGGCCACGTCG
>DASVFB010000226.1:0-18812 GCA_036380275.1 Gaiellaceae bacterium
GGCACGGTCAAGAGACCGACGGCCGCGACGGCAAGAACGGCGAGCGTGATGGAGTGCCCGCCGCGGCGGATGGCGTTACGCAGCAACAACATCGGTAGTCCGGCGGCTCCCCCAAATCCAGCTGCTATCGCTGGCGAATGCTAGGTCTCGGTCGCAACGATGTCAATTGCAAGAGACGTTCGGGCGGCGAGGAGGACTCCCGCGAGAGGCGGGCGGGTAACTACGAAGGAATGGGGCGCCGGGGCCGAGCGATTGGGCGGGGGCAGCAAGCCCCGAGAGTGGTTCGAGTCCGCGCGGCGCCGCTGAACGCCAAAGGCTCCACCACGGGCGCGCGCCCGCAGGGAGTCGCCGGCCGCAGGTCGATGATCGTGTCGCTCGCTCTCCTGTCGTTCTTCGTGCTCGCGCTGATCGCCTTCCGGATCGCTTACACGCACACCCCCTTCCACATCGCGATCGCCTGGAACCTGTTTCTAGCGTGGATTCCGCTCGTGGCCGCGCTGATCGCCACGAACCGCCCGAGGACGGGTGGCCTCGCGCCCGGCTTCGCCGTGGCGGTGGCGATCTGGCTGATCTTCCTTCCGAACGCGCCTTACATGATCACCGACCTGAAGTACGTCGGCTACAGCGACCAGGTGCCCGTGCTCTACGACGTCCTGCTCCTCGCGGCGGCCGCGTGGACCGGGCTCGCCCTCGGCCTCGCGTCGCTTCTCCTCATCCACGCGATCGCACGGCGCGTGATCGGGCCGATCAGAGCCTGGCTGCTCGTCGTCGCCATCCTCGCGCTGTGCTCCTTCGCGATTTACCTCGGACGCGTTCAGCGCATGAACTCGTGGGACATCTTCGTCCGGCCCCTCGCGCTGGCCCACGCCGCGTCTGGCGCGGCGCTTCATCTCCGCCCGCTTGCGCTGACGATCCTCTTCACGTGCTTCCTGGTTGCGACCTACCTCGTCTTGTATTCATTTGCAACGCGGCCGCCGTGGTTCTCCCCGCAGCTGCAGCCGCCCGCGGACGACGAGCAGAACGGGAACACACCGAAGCGTCCCCGGCTCATGTTCGTGATCACGCTCGCCGAGCACGGCGGAGCCCAGACATATCTGTCGCAGCTGCTCCCCGCCGTCGCCAACCGATTCGACGTCACCGTTGCGGCGCACGGACCCGGGCCGTTGGAGGACGCAACTCGCGCCGCGGGAGTGCAGTTCCTGCCGCTCAAACATGTCAGGCGGCCAATCGCCCCGGTCCACGACGTCCTCGGACTCGTCGAGCTGATCCGGCTCTTCCGGCGGGAACGACCCGACATCGTGCACGCGAACAGCTCGAAAGCCGGCGTCCTCGGCCGGCTCGCGGCGTTCGTTGCCGGAGTCCCGATCCGGGTCTTCACGGTCCACGGCTGGGCATTTGCGGCGTACGACGGCTTTGCAGGTCGCTTGTACCTCTGGGCCGACCGCGCCGTGCGGCCCCTGACGACGCTCGTGATCTGCGTTTCGCACCGCGAGCGGGAGCTCGGCCTACGCGCGCGAGCATGCGCGTCCGAGCGGTCCGCCGTCGTGCACAACGCGGTCGACCTTCGTCCGTTCCGCGTGGCGGTGACGCGCGGCGAGCCGCCGCAGATCATCAGCGTGGGACGGTTCGCGTATCCGAAGGACTACATCACACTCGTGCAGGCAATGGCGTCCGTCGAGAGCGATTTCCGCGCGATGCTCGTCGGTGAGGGTCCGGATCGACCAGCCGTCGCGAACGAGGTTCGACGACTCGGCCTCGCGCCCAGCGTCGCGCTGGTCGGAGCTCGAAACGACGTCCCCGATTTGCTCGCCGGAGCCGACGTCTTCGTCCTCTCCAGTCGATCCGAGGGTCTCCCGATGTCGGTCCTCGAAGCAATGGCTGCGGGCCTGCCCGTCGTCGCGACGGACGTCGGCGGTGTGTCTGAGCTCGTGCTCGAAGGAGAGACCGGGCTGCTCGTTCCGCGCGGCGATACCACGGCGCTCGCGCAGGCCTTGGAGCGACTTCTCCGCGACAAGGACCTCCGACGCCGAATGGCCACCTCGGCGCGGGCGCGCGTTGAGCGGGAATTCGACCTAGCGCGCTTCCAGGAGGCGCACGTCGAGCTCTACCGCCGAGAGCTCGAGCGACGCTGTCTGCCGCTTCCGGGCCTTGACCAGGAGGCGGCTGACGGCGAGCCGCGGCGCCTACGCGCGGTCGGTCAGCTCTCGAGCGGCACGCGCCGAATCGGCCCGTCCGCGTCCGAGTAGGCCGCGGGTCGGGGTTCACGCCGCGGCCGCTCAGGGCGAACGCCCACCTGCCTGCCGACGAGAGTGAGGAACGTGGCCTCGCCGAGCGCGAGCACGACGAGTGCGAACGCGCCGACAAGCAGGAGCGTCGACGTCGAGCTGGTTGCTCGAGGGACCGCGACGCCTGTGGGGAGCTTCGTTTCCTTTGCAAGGAACGAGCTCAGCGACACCAGGAAGGCCGAGGCTCGCCGTGACGCGCGTCGAGTGGCGGATCGACTTGGCGCCGGGGCTGCTCGATGCGGCTTCGTCACCGGAGCATGGGTGCGGACACCCGTGGCGGGTGGCGGCGTGCCGTGCGTCGACGGCGTCACGCTCACGGGTGCCGACGACCCCGAGGAGGCGGAAGATGGCCCACTGTAATGCGACGTTGCCGCCGACGGCGGCGCGGGTTGCGCGCTCGGCACCGGATCCGGCCTCAGAGGCCGAGAGGACGCGCCGGAGGCGGGCTCGGGCTTGGGCGGCTGCGCCTGTGCTTCGAGTGCGAGCAACAGGGCCACCGACAATGCCGCGACGACGGTCAAGAACCTCACTGCCTTCACGGGCCTTCTCGCTCCCCTCTGACTTCGTCGAGCTTCTGTCGTCAGCTTGATACTAGATCTGGGGTAGCCGCGTCAAACGCGCAGGGCGGGTCGCAGATCCGATCATCCCCAATTCGCTACAGCCAAACGGCGATGAAGACGACGATCGCAACGATCGCGGCGAGGGCCACGACCACCAGGTTCGCAACGAGCGCGAGCGTGAGCATCCCGTTCTGCTCGCCGGGCGAATGCCCGGGCGACGGAGGGTCTACCTCTGCGATCTCGCCGTTCCCGTTGGGCCTGGGCACGGCCGCGTCTACAGCCCTCGTCGCGATCCGGCCGCCGCGAGCCGGCACCCGCCAGCCGACTGTCCCGGAGAGGACGTCCGTGATGAACTGATTCAGGCTCACCCGCTCCCTCTCAGCGACGCGCGACAGTTCCGCGTGAAGCGTCTGCGGCATCCGGAGAAGCAGGCGGCCGCTGTGTGATTGCAGAGACTTCGGGTCCGGAACGTCACGACCGTCGCGCTCGGCGGCCTCCAGCCACTCGTCGACCGCCTGCGAAACCCTCGCCAGCGCTTCCTCGGGCGTGGACGCGGTGGCGCTACAGCCGGCGAGCGTGTCCACGGTGGCCAACCACTCCCCCTCCACCCCGGGCTCGCCGCGAATAAGCGTGACCGGATACGGCAGATTCAGCGCAGCCTCCGGAGAGCGCTCCCCCGCATGCAGCTGCTCTGGCGCGGCCATCGCCTCTCCAGCGCCTTCTCCCTCCCGCTTTGTAGCCACCGCAGACTGATTGTTAGACGCTGAGGCAGAAAAAACAAGGGTCTCCTCCATAATCATCCCGCCCCGCGATCCGATACCGGGACGAGATCGGGAACCGGCCCGATCTGACCCCGGAGCTTATCCAGAGCTCGTCGCGTCAAACGCGAAACGTGAATTTGTGAGATCCCGACTTCCCGCGCGATCTCAGGCTGGCTCAACCCCGCGAAAAACCGCAGATGAAGCAGCCGCCGCTCTCGCTCGGTGAGCACGCGGAAGCCGGCCGCGAGGACCGCCCGCTGCTCGCCGAGCTCGAACCCGCCGTCGAGCATGCCTGCGACCTCGCCGTAGCCATCGTCGCTCTCGCGCGTGCTCGCGAGCGACAGCGAGACGGGCGACTGAATCCGTTCGAGAGCCAGTGCCTCCGCGACCTCGGGCTCGCCGACACCCGAATGCTGCGCGATCTCCGCGACCGTCGCCGGGCGCTCGAGCTGCGCCGAGAGCTCTGCCGAGCAGGCGCACAGGCCGGGGCGCAGCTCCTGGAGGCGACGCGGGATCCGGATCGGCCAAGCTCGATCCCGAAGGTAGCGCTTGATCTCGCCTGCGATCGTCGGGATCGCGAAGGCGCCGAAGTCGACGGTGCGCTCGACGTCGAACCGGTCGACCGCCTTGATCAGTCCGACGGCTCCCACCTGGACAAGATCCTCGTACAGCTCGCCTCGGTTGCTGTGCCGCCGGGCCAAGCTCTTGACGAGCGGCATGTACTGCTGGACGACGCTATCCCGTGCCTGCCGGTTCCCGCGTTGGTGGTATTCGCGAAGGAGCGCCCGGACGGCCTCGCGGCTCGATGGTTTCCGTGCGGACGACCTTGCGTTCACACCTTGCTCGACGCCCCCCGACGCCGAGTGAACAAGGCGTACCGGCGGCCGCAGCGGCCGCGCGTCCGATTCGTGCAGCAGCTCGGGCGATGCAGATGGCTGCGCGCTCAAGGTCTCGGCGCTCCGTCGTGACATGCAGCGCAGGCGAACGGCTTATTCATCGCGGCCACCAGTCTCCCCCCATTCCCCACGGGTGTGGCGTGCTGAACCGAGAGCGCACTATAACCGCGCGCATTTGTTCGCGCAAATCGAATTTTCCACGGGCGTGAATAAGTGAATTTCGTGGTTCGACTACACCCCGCCGGGGTAAGTACGTATTCGTAGTCGCGAGGCGAGCACGCGAGTTGGATCTCCTTCCGAATCAGGAGAGTCGTCCGATACCCACCCCAGTTCTTCCCCCTTCGAACGACCCACGTCCATCCGCGCGCCCGCCTCGCCTCCTTCGTCTCGCGCGAACGTCGCGCGCCGCGGCGGCTTCCCTGGCGATCCTCGTCGGGTCGCTCGGCATCGCCGGCGGCGCCCATGCGACTCTCGGGCACGCCGGAGTCGGGCCTGACGCGAGGCACGGATTAGCAGCCGCGGTCGGGTCTGCTCGTGCATTCACGTCGGCACGGGAGCGACCGGCCGAAGCGGCGGCGCGGGTCGCCGTCCCACGCCTGATATCGCCGCAGTATCGGGCTTCACGCCGTCTGAGCCAGGGTGCTGATCGGTCCGGCCCGCATGCAGGCCCGGGCGTCGCCGTGACCGAGCGCCGCGTCAAAGACCACGCCTTCTCCGCCGGCGTCAGCGCCGCCGTGCGGCCGCTTCTCGATGCGCCGGTCGATCAACAGACACGCGTCGCGCTCGGAAGACTGACGACGGAGCTGACGCGGCAAGGCCCCCGAGCCGGGACGGAGGAGGCGACGCGGCCGGAGACGCGCCGTCTGGCGCAATGCTATCGGCAATACTATGCGCCGGATAATTCGCAGTATCAATTCGCAGAGACAATTATCAGTTCCGGCTTAACCGAATGCACACAGATCTCGTCTCTAAACTCAAGGAAAGAGACGCCGACCGCGTCGTCCGCAGTGCGGTCGATGGCTCTCCGGATCCATCCGCAGACCGAGAAAACCGTCGTTGCTTCGACCGCCAGACCGGTCGGTAATTCCGCGGAGTTCCTCGTGCGGCGGGCCCGCCCTCGGACGCGGGCGTTGCAAGCCCCGATAATCCGCGTTGCACGCGTGATATCACCGCATTTCGGCGCAGTTCCGACCGCTTCTCGTCTCGGTTCGACCGCAACAAGCCGCTCGACGACGGCCGTGCGCTCGCGCAAGGCGCGCGCCGGGGTCGTCGCGGCCGGACAGCTCGGCGACACGCGGCGCTTGCTGCAGCTCGGCCTCGTCTTCGCGCTGGTGTACCTCGTTTTCTTGATCTCGTGGTTCTGGGGAACGCGGGGGCGACGTCGCCGGGCCGGCGAAATGCGTCTCGAGCGAGGTCTCGAATGAGGCCTACTCCGATCAACTTCGCCTCGCGTCTTCGCCGGGAGGCGTCGTGACGACGCGCGGATTCCGCATCGCCCAAACGCTTAGAACCCGTTTCACAATGAGCCTTGTGCCGCCGGGCCGCGCTGAGCGGCACGATGCGGCGTCCTCAGTCGCCCCGATATGCCTACATATCGAGGCTCCCTGCGTCCTTGCCTCGCACCGCCCAGCGCACCCCGTCGACGAAGGGTCATTATGAAACGAGTTCTTAAGAGGAGGTCTACGAAATGATCGAGCAGCGACGCGTGACCGAGCGTGTGTCACGGCTGCGCGCGATCGAGCCGCCGCAGGAGCAACCGGTCGACGTTCGGCGCTATATGAACGCGCTCCGCGGCTCGTGGCTCATGATCGCCGCGATCGTCATTCCCGTGACGGCAGGCGTGCTGGCACTGTCGCTCACCTCGCCGAAGACCTACTCCTCAACCGCGACGATGCTGCTCGACGAGAGCCCCGACACGGCATCCGCGGACGCGGCGAGACAGCTCGCGACGATCCAGACGCTCCTGACCACCAGGGACGTGCTCCACGAGGCCGCCCGCCAGCTGCCGGGCGAGTCCGCGCAGACGTTGGCCGGGAAGGTCACCGCCGCCGTCGATCCGAACGCGAACATCGTCCGGATCAACGCCTCGGCGGAGAGCCCCCGCGCGGCAGCGCGCATCGCGAATGCCGTCACAACCGTCTTCCTCAGCCGCCAGCGGACCAGCGAACTGCGCCGCCTGGAAGCCTCACGCGCGCGGCTCCTGGACGCGCTGGCGCGGCTTCGCGGCACGCCCGGCTCTCGCGCCGAGATCGCGCTCATCAAGGAGCGGTTGACCGAGTTGAGCATCAGCGAAGCGAACGCGGGCTCGGAGCTTCAGCTCGCCGACGCCGCGCGGGTGTCTGCGACGCCGGTGTCGCCGCGGCCCGTCCGGAACGCCGCGTTCGCGTTCGTCGCGGCGTTGTTCATCGCTGTGATCGTGGCTCTGGGCCGGGCACGCATCGCACCGCGCGTCGGCGGCTCGAGGGAGCTCGGCCAACTGACGGGGCTGCCGATCCTGACGCAGGTCCCGCAGGCGACGCGACGTCGTCCGGGCGGAGGGAGCCCGGTCGAGCGCGAGTCCTACGAGTCCCTGGCTGCTGTCGTCAAGAGCCAGCTCCCATCGCGGCGCCAGCACATTCTCTTCGTGACGAGCGCCTTCGCCGACGAGGGCAAGGAAAGCGTCGCCGCGGGCCTCGGCCTCGCACTCGCGCACGCCGGAGAGAAAACGTTGCTCGTCGACGGAGACCTGCGTCGGCCCACGCTAGAGCGGCTCTTCGGGATGGAGCCGGCCGTCGGCCTGGCGGAAATCCTGGCCTCGGCACAACGAGGCGACGAGGACGCCGCAGCCAACGTGATCATGGAACCGCCTGCGTCTGCCTCGACACGCGAGACGGGCAGCCTCTCGGTTCTGGGCACAGGAGAGGCCTCGGCGAACGTCGTGGTGTCCGGAGACGCGCTCGAGGTTCTGTTCCGCGAGTTGGCCCGATCGGCCTTCAGCTATGTCCTCATCGCAGGGCCGCCGCTGCTCGGACCGGTGGACAGTCGCCTCTGGGTACAGGGTGTCGAGGCCGTTCTCGTCGCGACGCAGCCGGAGCGGCTCACGCCGGCCGATGCCGTCGAGGTGCGGGAGCGCCTCGACGGAATCGGGGCGAACATCCTCGGGCACGTCGTCGTCGGCGGAGCGAGCAGAGGGACGTAACTATCCGGACCGTTACCAGCGCCGGCCGGCGCGATCAACGCGTCGCGCGCGGTCGCTTCCGGCCCAGATCAAGGCCGCGACGAACCAGAGATGGCGCCAGTGAAGGGTGTCGACGAACAGGCTGTTGGCGAGGATCCCGCACCAGGCACCGAGTAACGCGGCGGAGCCGATCCCGTAGGTGTCGCGACCGTCGATCGCGTTCCGACCGGCTGCCGCGAGCGTCGCCAGCACCAGAGCGAGCATCAGCACCAAGCCGAGCACTCCCTCTTCGGCCAGAGCGCGGGCGTACGTGCTATGGACCGAAACGTTGGCGTAACGCTCGAACTGTCCCGGCCCGAGGCCGAGTGGATGTTGCTCGGCGAAGCGGATGCTCTCCGACTGCGCGCCGAAACGTGTCGAGTCGTAGCTCTGAAGCGACGCCCGTTGCTGGAGGAACGTCGTCGAGCCGCTGAACGCGACCGTCGCGGTCACGGCGGCCGCGGCGATGAGGACGACGGCAAGAGCCCGTCCGGCCTGGCGGCCTGCCCCGCGGCGAAACGCGACCACGGTCAGCACGACGAGGACTCCCACGGCCAGATTGAGCCACGCCGCACGCGAATAGGAGAAGAGGACGCCGACGGTGAGCGCAGCGAACGCGGCGAGCTTCACCAACCGGCGGGCGTGGAACAGGCGTGGAGCGAGGATCTCCTCGAGCACGATCAGCGCGGCCGGCACGAGGAACGGCCCGAACACGTTCGGATCCTTGAAAAGACCCTCGGCCCGGCCGATGCGCGTGAAAAGGTCACCTCCCGGATACGCCACGAGCATGGCGAGCGACGACAGGGCAGCGGACGCGACGGCGGCGACGACATATGCGCGGGTGACACGCCGCGCGGCGGCCGAAGACGTGACGTAGCTCGCGAGCCAGAGGCCGAAGATCGCGACATAGAGGGTGATTGCGAAGAACGACGCCGCCCGCACCGGATCGGCGACGTCGATCGACGCGACGAGGTTGAGCGTCAGGAACGCCCACACGAGGATCGCAGCGCCCACCGGGATGCGCCTGAAATCGACGCGCCCCGTAGCCACTCCGACCGTGATCACGACGGCGAAGAGGAGATCCGTCGGAGCCGGCTCGATCCGGACGGCAGCGAGCAGAACCACGCCGATCGCGATCGCGAGATCGAAGGCGAGAAGCGCGAGCGCGAGCGCGCCGAGCAGCCCGATCGCGAAACCGGCGACGATCTGCGGGGTCGGCGGGTAGAGGTAGAGCAGTCGCGACAGAGCGAGCGCGAAGCCTCCGACCGCGCCGACTGCGACGAGCAGACCGAGGCCGCGCGCGAGCGGCGAGCTCTTGGCCTCGCCGATTGACGCCGGGTAGGTCATGCCGTCGAGCGCGGCGGCCTGCGCACCTCAGGCGGCGATCCGGCGGCCGGAAGCGACCGGCCGTCGCTCGCCGAAACGCATCCGGCGGTAGACGTTCCGAAGCGGCAGCGGAGAATCGTGACCGCCACCGAGCTTCGCCCTGAAGTCGAGCATGGCGTCGCGTGCGTCGATCTGGCGGCGGCGCAACGCCAGCAAATCAGCTCCCGGCCGGTTCACACCCGGTTGGCACGAAACGGCGATCCGAAAGCCGGCGTCAGCCACGAAGCCGCGGTCTCGCCAGCCGAAGAGGCCGGCGGGATAGCAGAACGCATCCACCGGGCGCCCCAGCCTCTCCTCGAGCGCGATCTTCGATCCTGCGATCTCGGCGCGCGCGGCATCTCCGCCCAGCGCAAGAAGATTCGGATGCGTCACGGTGTGAGCCTCGAAGCGCAGCGTTCCGCGGCGGTCGAGCTCGCCGATCTCGTCCCAGCCGAGCAGCGGGGGCTGCGTCCGGTACCAGCTCAGCTTGGTCGTTCCGTCGATCGCCCCGGTCGGTAGGAACACAGTCGCAGGAAAGCCGAGGTCCTCGAGCACCGGCAGCGCATTTTCGGCCACGTCTAGGTAGCCGTCGTCGAAGTTCAGCACGACCGTGCGCTGCGGAGTGACGCCCGCGTCGAGCAGATCGGCGGCCACTTCCAGGCTGACGACGTCGTAGCCTTCGGCGGCGAGCAGCTCCATCTGTCGGCGGAACCGGCGCGGAGTCACCGCGAGCAAGTCCTCGTCGTCGGACACACGGTGATAGAAGAGGATGCGCAGCCCGTTCTCGTCGAGGCGCCCGCGCCTCCGGGCCAGCCACAGCGCGGACCGCACGTGCGTGGCGCCGGCCTTGACAGATGCCGGAAGTGTCGCGCCCACGGCGGGCAATGCCGGTCCAGGCAGCTCGGAAGGAACGGCCACGCTACTCGCCCCGCCGCCGCACTCCGCTCGGCCGCGACACGTCGCGCTCCCGTGTCGGACGCCGCCGGAGCGGCTCGACCCGGTCATAAGCCAGCCGCGCCGTCGACGGCGACACAGTTTCGACGACCCGAGGTGCCACGAATGGGTAATTACCCATTCAGGCTCAATGGTCTTCACTCGGAACGACGGGAGGGTTCTGCACGTCTCACTCGCGCTCATGGCTTTGGGTGTCGCGACGAGCCAGAGCGGCTGTGGCGACACGCGGCCGTCGGCTGCCAAGGACAAGCCAAGGGCGACGAACCACCAGGTTGCGAGCGTCCCCTTGCCGCCGACCGTGGTGCGGAAGCCGGCCGCTCCCAAGACGTATCGAGTGCCGCTGGACGCCGTGAGGGTGTCTTCCTCGGCGCAACTCCGGTCGGCCCTGTCGGACCACCGCAGTGATGCGGTCGTGCTCGCAGACGGAACGTACGACAACGGGAGCTCGTTCTCGGATCGCGAAGGCGACCGTCTCTACGCTGCGCATCTCGGCAGGGCTGTTCTGCGCGCAGGCGTCGTGCTCGGTGCGAATACGGGCCCGTCGGGAGCAGCGCTGAGGGGAATCAGGTTCGACGTCGACGACCCGGCGAAGACGTTCCAGGGATCGATCGTCCACGTCTGGGGCTCGGCGACGCATGCTGCGGTTCGGGACACTTGGCTGGACGGCAACGGCGTCGTCGACGGCCTCATCGTGAGGCAGCCCGAGGGCTTCGTCGCGCAGCGGGTCGTGGCGCGCGCGTTTCCGGGCTACGGCGTTCTGGTCGACCCGAACGAGGATCACTACCGCGCACACACCCCTTACGTGCTCGAGGACCTCGCGATCTCGCAGGTGATGCGACCCGTGCCGGGGTCGTCCAATGGGACGGCCGAGTCCTGCCTCTGGCTCGGTAGCACTGGGACCGTGAAGCGCGTGAGCGCTGCGTCTTGCGCCGTGAGCGGCATCTGGACCGGAACCGCGAACACGGGCTCGCACGTCCAGGACGTCACCGTCGATCGCACGCCCGTCGGCATCTACATCGAGCACTTCACGACCGGCACGACCTTCCAGCGTCTGCGCATCGGGCCGAGCGTCGATCGAGGCGTGAACGCCGAGTGGGCGAGCCCCGCGAACTCCGGCAAGCCCGCGAGCGTCGACAACGTGATCGAGAGCTGCTACTTCCACACCAGGCTCATCGGCGTGTACCTCGACGAGGGGACGACCCGGACGGTGGTGCGCCGTTGCACGTTCGCCGGGCAGGACCGCGCCGCGATCGGCGACTACAAGGGCGTCGACAACCAGTATTACGGCAACAACTTCAGCGGCATCGCACCGAGCGCCGTGTCTGTCTCGTACGACCACGGTGCGCAATGACGATGAGCGCGCGGATCGTGATCACCGACGCCGAGGAGCGTGCCGTGCTCGGCGCCTGGCGCACAGTCGTCAGAGCGGGGTCGGGACGATGAGCATCACCGACGCCGAGCGCCGGTTCGCGTCGCACCATGTCGAGCCGCTCGAGCGGCTCGTCGGGCACACCAGCTCCCTCGGCCATGCTCGGGGAAACATCGGCTCGGTCGTCCTCGGCGGCCGGCTCGTCCTCGTCTGGCTGCCGGCGTTCGCCCTCGTCGCGACCCCTGGGGCGCCGCTGTCGGCGGTCGTGACCGCTTCGCTCGTGACGGCGCTCTGGTTCGTCGCCCTTCGCGCGGCGTTCGCCAACTACTTCACGCTGGGCCCGGTCGTCGCCTCGGCGGTAGGCACCGCCACCGGGCTCGTCGGCGTCTCTGCACTCGCTCTCTGGATGCCCGGGATGAACTTCGGCGAGGCCAGGCTGGCCGAGACTGCCGTCGCCGTCTTCGCCCTTTCTGCGGCCTGGGAATACGCGGTCCGAAGCGTGGTGAAGCGTCGCGTCCTGATCGTGGGGACCGGCCGGTGCGCGTCCGACGTCATGCAAGAGATGACGGTCGACAGCCGGACTCCGTTCACGGTCGTCGGCGTCCTGTCGGAGCCCATGGACGTGGCAGCTCGGGGAACCGATCGGCGAGCGGCGCAGGAGCTCTCACGGGTCGTCCAGGCTCACCGGCCGGACATCGTCATCCTCGCGGACGAGCTCGTGGGCGGCTGGGCGATGGAGCCGCTGCTGAAGCTCGCCCCACTCGGATTCAGGATCGTCGGCGTCTCGCATTTCTTCGAACACGCGCTCGGGCGCGTCCCCTTGCGCCATCTCACGCCGACGTGGTTCATGAGCATGCTGCACATCAGGCAGAAGCCGTATACGCGTCTGGCCAAGCGGACGTTCGACCTCGCCGTCGCGTCGCTCGGGTTGCTGCTCGTCGCGCCGCTCCTCCCCGTACTCGCGGCGCTCGTGCGCACGACCCCGGGCTCGATCATCTACCGCCAGACCCGGCTCGGCGAGGGCGCGCGGCCGTTCACCATCTACAAGTTCCGCACGATGCGCTCCGACGCCGAGGCGTCGGGATGCCCGGTGTTCGCACAGGAGCGCGATCCACGGGCGACCCGGCTGGGGCGCATCCTGCGCCAGACGCACCTCGACGAGGTCCCGCAGCTCTGGAACGTCCTGAAAGGCGACATGTCGATCGTGGGACCCCGGCCCGAGCGACCCGAGTTCGTCGAGATGCTGGAACGAGACGTGCCGTTCTGGACGCGCCGGCTCCTCGTCAAGCCCGGCATCACCGGCTGGGCGCAGCTCCGGGCCAACTACGCCTTCGATGCAGACAGCACTGCCGAGAAGCTGTCGTACGACCTCTGGTACCTCCGAAACAGAAACGTCGTTGTCGATCTGGCGATCTGCGCGCAGACGGTCTCGACGCTGCTCCTGAGACGCGGCCGCTGACGCGGTGCCTCGAGCCGGTCGGCGCGGCGGTCGGCGTCCGGCCCGCAGCGCGCGTACAATCGGCCACGAGCATGGACGAGCAGCCGGACAGGACGGTCGACGCACGCGGGCTCGAAGGCGCCGCGACCGGTGAACGAGAAGCCGGTGCCGAGAGGCGCACGTGGTTCCTCATGCGGGAGACCGAGTTCGGCTGGCTACCGGTCAGCGAGGCTGCGTTCCTGCTCTGGGTGCTCGCGCTCCTGCTGCTGGCGTGGCTCGTAACCGCCCTCGTCTGGGTCGTGAACTGAAGGCATCGCGCCGCGGGGTCCTCTTAGCGGTGCTTCGTCGCCCGCGCGAGACGACTTAACGAACGGTGAACGAGCTGCCGCCGAGCAGCCGGCCGTACTTGCTGGACGACCGGCTCCCGTAGCCGGGCCACACGTACCACTGATACGTCCCCGGGCTCAGCTGGTAGCGGTTTCCATCGAAGGTCCATGAACGCGGGAGGCGGAAGCTGGGCCGGCGCGGCCACACGCTGAGGATCTTCTTCCCCCGGACGAGTTGGAGGTTGTAGTAACTGGCTCCGCTCACAAGTGTCCACGTGAGTTGCGGCGGCGACGACACGCGATCGCCAGGGAGCGGGCTGAGGAGAGGCCCCGTCGCGGTGAGTCCCACAATTTTCGACGCAGCGTTCCCTGCCTGGTCGAGCGCCTTCACCGTGTACCGGTACCGCTTCCCGATGACCAAGCGCCTGTCCTGAAAACCCGTCGCGCGACCGCGGTAGATCACGGTCTTGGCCGCGCCGCGCGCGCCGGGGTGGCGTATGACCTCGATCGTCCGCGTGTCAGCCGACACGGTCCATGCCAGCTTGGCCGTGCGATCGCCGGCCTTGACCCTGAGCCGCGCGAGGCTCGGCGGAGTGGCGTCGTACTCGAGCGCGAACTTCGACGCACCCGTGTTCCCGGCCACGTCCGTGCACGAGCCGGAGACAGCCGCACTCGGATCGTCGGGACCTTTGTAGTCCGCCGACGTGCACGTGCCGATGCCCGAAGTCGCGTCCGTGCCCGAGAACGTCACGGCCAGTGGATGGTTGTACCACCCGTTCTTGTCCGCGGCGCGGGCAGGGGTTGCCGCGACGACCGGCGGGGTCTTGTCGATCTTGAACGCGCGACTCTTGCTGGCAGTTGACGTGCCGTCGAGGTTCGATGCCGAGCACGTGAGCGTGACGCCCGCCGTGTCGGCCGTGAGCGTCTTCGCGTCGCAGCCGCTCGAGTTGGCGGCGCCCGTCACGACCCAGTTGACAGTCACGTTGCTCGTGTACCAGCCGTTCGTGCCGAGCGTCCCGGTGATCACGAGCGTGATCTCGACGTCGGCGGACGGCGCGGCTGCGCCCGGGCCCGCCAGCACGCTCGCGGCAGCGACGAGCAGTACGGCAAGGGGAAGCAGCGACCTGCGGCGATGCCCTCTGCTACGTCTCCCCGAGAACTGTGTAGTCACCGATCTCCCTGCATCGCTTACGGCGCGGAGGTTAACTGCGTCGTCGTCCTTATGTCAATCTCGGCAACATTGGACCGCGAGGCGGATCACGGGGTTCGGAAGACGCTCGACTGCACGCGACCGTCGCTGTTCTGCTCGATCACTTGCGCGAGGGTGCGGCGGAAGGCAATGCCGTAACGGCGCTTGATGTCCACCAGCGCCGGGTCGTTCGCATAGAAGAACCGGTCGCCGTCGCGCAACGCCTCGAACTGCCGCTGCCAGATGGCGAGCTGTAGGTCGCCGAACTCGGTGCCGGGCGCGTGGCGCTCGCACATCATCCCCACGAACGCGTCGAGCTTGCTCACGTCCCCGTAAATCGCCTGCAGCCTGGCTGCGAGAGTCGTACGCCGAACGCCGGTGACAGCATCCTGCTGCGCCGAAGGGCTGCCCAGCGAAATCGGATTGCCGTTTCGGTCGCGGAGCTCGACGAACGCGAGGCCCGCAGGCGCGTTGAGCAGGCTCGCGTCGGCTGGGTCGTTTGTTTCGCCCGTGATTTCGCCGAACGACGCCTTCGGCGCGAGACCGTACGCCTGGCGGAGGGCGTTGTAAGCCGGGATGCCGTGGTCGCGTGCACGTTCGACGTCGACCGCGCCGAGGTCCTGCACGCCGTTGAAGCATCGCGGGTCGACCACGGGGAGATCGCAGGCTCGCGGGTCGGTGACACCGGGCTTCGGAACGCGGAAGAGAACGCTTCTGAGCGCATCGTCGATCTGCTCGTCGTTGCTGTACTCACGCTCCGAGGCGAGCGCTTGCGAAACCGGCCCGACGCCGATGCGCTCGAGGAGTGTCGGGTTGCCCAACGCGACGACGAGCGGGATGTCGAGCGTCACGAGTGCGTCGTGCGATGCCACGCCGATGCCGCCCGATGCGAACGCAGCCAGCTGCGGGGCCGACCACCTGCCCGCGCGCTCGGTGACGTGGAGATCGCCGTTGATCATGCTGTGCGCCCTGAAGCCGACTTCGGCGAACTCGTTCGAGAGCGTGCCGTTCGCGGCGCGGTTGTACCCGTGGTAGGGATGGAGGCTCACGCCGAGCGCGGGAAGGAACTGCGTGTAGGTGATGTACTGCTCCTCCGCGCCGACGACCCGCCGCGCAATCTGGAAGCGCTGCTCCGCCGAGAGCCTCGAGGGAAGCTGACGCACGATGCGGTTGTGCTCGCGCGCGAAGAGCGTGTGAACGGCGGTCAGTCCGACGTTTCCGTTCGCTCGGGTGTCCCCGGCGACGATCGCGCTCTGCGGCGTCGCGACGAGCGCACCGAACAAGTCCATCGCAGGCGCGTTCTTCGGGTCCCCGCGCGCGTCCACCCGCGGCAGGTATCCGTTGGTCAGCAGGAGTTTCGGCGAGTTGTCAGCGGGTCGGCCGTCGACCTTCCCGACGCGCAGCCAGTCCAGCCGCTTCGCGGCGATGCCGTAGACATTCGACGCGTCGATGTAGCTGCTCAGCCGATTGACGTACTGCCGCGGCGTCGTCACACCCGTGTCGGGTGCCGGCGGGGTGCGCCAGAAGTCGATGGCGTTGAAGTCGTTTCGGAAAGACTCGAGGGGATCGGCGGCGCTGAACCCGATCGGCTCGATCTCGATCACGCGCTCGTCTCGGAGGCCGAAGTCGTGGTCGAGGAACTGTCCCCAGACCCAACCCCATTGGGTGACGTCGTTCTCGGAGAACAGGTTCTGCCCGACGTCGTTGAAGATCCGGTTGCTGATGAACCGCGCGGGCCGCCCCGGCACCATGCGACCGATCCCGTCCGCGTACGCCGGCGCGGCGATTCGCAGATAACGCGTCCCCGCCTCCCCCCACGTCGGATGGCGCACGTTGTTCCCTTCTCCGTCCAGCGTCCGCGTCGGCGACGCCGCAGCGACCCCCGCCAAGCCGACGAACGCGCACATTGCCGCCACGCCGGCCGCGACGCCGCGCATCGCGATCACCGCTGTCGTCCGAGGTGACGCTGAGCCACGCGCATAGCTTGCCAGCGTCGCGAGCGGCTTGGGCTTTCGTGGATGGGCAGTCGCTTTGGGCGACCGCCATACTGGCGATCGTTTCGCATGAGCGATGCCATCGTCATCGTCGAGTACAACCCTGCGTGGCCCTCGGAGTTCGTCCGCCTTCGCGATCGCGCGCAAGATGCACTCGGCGATGTCGCCGTCGCGATCGAGCACGTCGGTTCGACAGCGGTGCCAGGGCTTCCGGCCAAGGACCTGATCGACATGGTGGTGGTCGTCGAGTCGGACGACGGTGTGAACGAGGCGATCGCACGCCTGGCAGCTATCGGATATCGAGCGCGAGGGAACCTCGGGGTTGAGGGTCGCGAGGCTTTCTGGTGGCCTGAAGGCGAAAAGCGTCACCACCTGTACGTCTCGCCGACGACGAGCGCAGAACTGCACGCACAATTGGCCTTCCGCAATCGTCTCCGTGCCGATCCGGCCGTCGCACGCGAATACGTCGCCTTGAAACGAGAACTAGCCGCCCGGCACCGCAATGACCGGCTCGCGTACACCGAGGCCAAGACGGAGTTCATCGAGGCCGTGTTGCAAGGTCCCTGAATCGGCCGTCTGTTCCTGAGTCGTGGCGCGGCTCGTTGCTACAAACGCCTCCCACCTCCCAAATGAGGGACATGCACGTTCGGAACGAGCCGCGCCGTCTCCCCGCGCAACGCTCGGCTGCGTTGTTACCGCGG
Source organism: Gaiellaceae bacterium (assembly GCA_036380275.1). Lineage (GTDB taxonomy): Bacteria > Actinomycetota > Thermoleophilia > Gaiellales > Gaiellaceae > DASVFB01. Next base: position 17,035 of record DASVFB010000226.1, read on the forward strand.
TGTGAAGCTGTAGGTCCCGTCCCAGTGCCAGAGTCCGGTCCCATCGACCGAGACGACGGCGTTGGCATGGAACCCGGCGAATTCGCCCGTTCCGCCTAAGAACGTGATCTGGCTCGTCGTGGCGTTAAGCACGACATGGCCGACTGCAACGCTCCCGTGTCCGGCGGAGATCACGAGGTCGCTGTCCAGCCCGCCCGGAGACTTGGCTTGGAGATACACGACCTGCATGTCGGGCTCGATCACGCCGACGTTCGAAGACTCGATCGTGCAGAACTCCCCGACAGCGCCGTGGTAGTCCCCGCACGTCTTCGTCACGTGGAGCGCGCCCTTGTGCGGCTTCGGAGGTGGGCTGTGGCCGCGAGCCGAGCTCGCGGTCGCGATGACTCCCGCGCCGGCGATTGCAAGCAGCAGGAACAAGCTGCGCTTCATGATCGACCTCCTTCGTTGGTGAGGCACGGTTTGGCCGACCCCGAGCTCCGTTGCTGCCACGATCCGTGCGAACGGCACTCGGGCGACGTCGTTCGCGTCCCTGACGTGGTCTGCGGACTCGGCCTCGAACCGACAGAAGCACGAGTCGTCCGCCGGGACGTAGGTCGAGCCGAGATACGCAACCCCGCTTCGTCCTCTCGGAAGCCGCGCAAGAGCTGCCTCGAGCCAGGCGCGGTCGCGTCCGGGGAGGTATCGCTCGACGAGGTAGGTCGGCATTGTGTCCACAATCCCGCGCGGACCCTCTGCCATCAACCGCGCGAACCTGTGGATTTAATCCCGGGCGGTGGTAGCTACGCGCGCCGCGAGCTCGGTTCGGGAGCTGACTCCGAGCTTGCGATAGACCTTCGAGAGGTTCCACGCGACCGTGTTTGGGCTGAGGCTCAGCTCGGCCGCCACCTCGCGGTTCCTGCGACCGGCTACAACGAGCTCGACGATCCGCCGCTCTGTCTCCGAGAGCTCGCTGTCCGACGCAGTCCGTCCGCCGATCCGCCGCAGCTCGGCACGCGCCTTCGACGCCCATAGGAGCGCACCGAGCCGCTCGAACGTCTCGGCAGCCAGTTCGAGCGTTTCGCGGGCGTCGCGCTTGTGCTGTGCGCGGCGCTGCACGGTGCCGAGCGCGAGCAGCGACCTTGCGTGCTCGAGCGGATTCGCCTCGTGCGGTAGGTCGGGCGCGGCGGCCGCCGCCTGGAGTACCTCGATCGCCTGCTGGTGGTTTCCTTGCGCGGCGAGAAGAAGCCCCCGGGAACGGTCGGCGAGCGGACAGAGCCCCGTGTCCGACTCAGCCGCGTGTTCGTCGAGCAGGCGCAACAGCCGTCCCGCTTCGGGAAGGTCGTCGACGCCGATGAGCGTCTCGACTCCGACAGAGCCCGCGAGCGTGGCGAGGACCTCATCCAGCTCGGTGACGCCCGCGAAGAGCGGAGCGGTCAGCCGCCAGCTTGCACCCGCGTCGCCGCAGGAGAGCTCGAGCGACGCAAGCGCGCGGGTCAGCCGATGGATCGCGCCCGAGTATCCAACGCCTGCAGCGACTTCGAGAAGGTCCGGAATCTCTCGTCGCACCTTCTCGGCATCGCCTCGGTAGGCCTCGATCTCGGCCAGGACCATCAGACACAGCGACTCGCCCATCTCACGGCCGGTCTGCCGCGCAAGCTCGATCCCCTGGTCGCAAAGTCGCGCCGCCACATTCCACGCGCCGGACGCGACCTCCATTCTGGCGAGGAACATCAAAAACGAGGCGACCGCGGGATCAGCGCGCTCGGCTCCTTCCGCGATCAATCCCGTCCAGAGGGCGC
>DASVFB010000227.1:0-2846 GCA_036380275.1 Gaiellaceae bacterium
ATTGATGCCGCAGAAGATGACCGCGAGCCCGGGCGCGAGCACGTCCGGCACCTCGCTCGGCGTTCTGAAAGCCGGCTCAGAGTCGGCACCCACAGGTGCGATTGTTCCTGCGAATGTTCAAGAGGGGGGTCGCGTACCCCCTAGGGGGCGTTCTGGTAGAAGCGGCGGCTTGGCTACGCGGCTTCGGGCTCGATGCGATCGTCGAGCCGTTCCTCGAAGTTGCGGCGCAAATCCTCACCGGAGGGACGGAGGGCATAGCGCGGCCGGCGCGGCTCGAGTCGCACAACGCGAACCTGTTCGTCACGCGAGCCGTAACAGCGTGCATAGCACTCGGTTTCCGACAGTGGACGCATACGCATGCGGCGCACTGTAGGAACACGTTCGGACGGAGCGCAGCCTTGCGAAGGCGCTTCGGTAGCGTTCGCCGCGTGAGCACGATCGCTTACGACGTCGAGGCTGTCCGCGCCCGCTTCTCGTCGCTTCGCAGCGGGCTGGCGTTCTTCGACGGACCGGGCGGCACGCAGGTGCCGGACTCGGTGATCGAAGCCGTCTCGACGTACTTCCGCGAGTCCAACGCCAACGTCGGGGGCCCCTATGGCACCAGCATCCGCACGGAAGCGCTGATCGAGCAGGCGCACGAGACCGCGGCGCGCTTCCTCGGCTGCGACGACGAGACCATCACGTTCGGCGCCAACATGACGACGCTCAATTTCGCGCTGACGCGCACTGTGGCTCGGGAGCTCCGTGCCGGCGACGAGATCGTCGTCACGGGACTCGACCACGACGCGAACGTCTCTCCCTGGCTCGAGCTCGCGCAGGACCTCGGCCTCGTCGTGCGTTTCGTCGGATTGAACGCGGACACGACGCTCGACATGAACGACCTCGCGGGCCAACTCGGAGAGCGGACGAAAGTCGTCGCCTTCCCGCTCGCCGCGAACTCCGTCGGCACCCTCACCGAAGCGCAGCGAATCGCCGAGCTCACCCACGAGGCAGGCGCGCTCGCGTGGGCCGACGCCGTGCACTACGCGCCCCACGGACCGATCGACGTCGCCGCGCTCGGCGTCGACGTGCTCATCTGCTCGCCGTACAAGTTCTTCGGCCCCCACCTCGGAGTCGCCTTCGCGCGCCGAGAGCTGCTCACCTCGTGGCGGCCGTACAAGGTACGGCCGGCGCCGAACCAGCCGCTCGGCCGCCGCTTCGAGACGGGGACGCTTCCGCACGAGTTGCTCGCGGGCTTCGTTGCCGCCGTTGAGTACGTCGAGTCAATCGGCTGGGATGCGATTCGAGCTCAGGAGCGTTCCCTCGGCGAGCGCTTCCTCGCGGGACTGCCAGACACCTTCACGCTGCACGGGCTGTCCTCGATGCACGGCCGCGTCTCGACGTTCGCGTTCACGCACGGCGATCGTTCGCCTCGCGAGATCGCGACGAGCCTCGGCGACCAAGGCATTGCGGTCTGGCACGGCGACTACTACGCCCTCGAGGTCATGCGGCGCCTCGGCCTCGAAGACGGCGGTGCGGTGCGCGCAGGCTTCGTCCACTACAACACCGAAGACGAGGTCGACCGCCTGCTGGAGGCGCTATCCGGCTTCTGATCATCGGCGGGACGAAGTTCCTCGGTCGCGCGATCGTCGACGCGGCGCTGGCGCGCGACCACTCCGTGACCCTGTTCAACCGCGGGCAGACGAACCCCGAGCTCTTCCCCGAGGCCGAGCGTCTGCGCGGCGACCGGGACGGCGACCTGTCCGCGCTCGCCGGCCGCGAATGGGACGCGGTCGTCGACACGTGCGGCTACTTCCCGCGGATCGTGCGCGCCTCCGCGGAGGCGCTGGCTGGGTCGGCCGCGCACTACACGTTCGTCTCCTCGATCTCCGCCTACGCGAATCTCGCCGAGGCGCCCACGGAGTCGAGTCCGGTCGGCACCCTCGAGGACGAGAGCGTCGAGGAGTTCGGCGAGGAGTTTCAGAACTACGGGCCGCTGAAGGCGCTCTGCGAGCGCGCGGCGCAAGACGTGTTCGGCGAACGAGCGCTCATCATTAGGCCCGGCTTCATCGTCGGGCCGCACGATCCAACGGACCGCTACGTGTACTGGCCGAGGCGAGTGGCGCGCGGCGGCACGATGGTCGCTCCCGGCCCCCCCGAGCGGCCGATGCAGTTCATCGACGTCCGCGACCTTGCCGCATGGATGCTGACCATGATCGAGCAGAGAGCCGGAGGGGCGTACAACGCCACCAACGAAGGCGTGCCGATGGCGGAGTTCCTCGCCGCCTGCCCGGGCGAGGTCGAGGTCGCCTGGCTCGACGACGAATTCCTTGTCGAGCACGGCATCGGCGAGAGCGACCTTCCTCTCTGGAGCGGCGATCCCGGTTACGCCGCCTTGCACGAGGCAGACGTGGCAAAGGCGATCGACGCAGGCCTGACGTTCCGCCCCACCGAGGAGACCGCCGCCGACACGCTCGAATGGGACCGCAGCCGAACAGAGACGCAGCCGGTAGGTCTCACGCCCGCGCGCGAAGCGGAGCTGATCGCCGCATGGGCCTCGCTAGAGTCACGCGCGTGACGTTCGTCCACAGCGAGACGGTGCGCTTCCGCGACATCGACGCACTCGGCCACATGAACAATGCGGTCTACGCGACCCTCGTCGAGCAGGCGCGCATCGGCTTCCTCTCGCCGAAGGGCGCGGACGCCGAGAACATGATCCTCGCGCGGCTCGAGATCGACTTCCGCGCTCCGGTCGAGTTCGGCGAGACGGTCGAGATCTCGGTGACGCCGACACGTGTCGGGACGAAGAGCTTCGACCTCGAGTACGTGCTGCGCGCCGCCGACCGAGTCGTCGCCGAAGCGAAGAC
>DASVFB010000228.1:0-12842 GCA_036380275.1 Gaiellaceae bacterium
ACGGCGCCGAGCAGCAGCCCGCGGTGCGAGATTGACTTCGTTCCGGGCACCGCGACGTCGCCGACGAGCGCGGCCGCGGCCTCGACTCGCATGTCAGCCGACGACTTTGCCCATCAACGACGAGAGCGCACGGATCTCGTCGGCGAAGTGCGGAAAGTCCGCCACCGGAATCTGCTGAGCCGCGTCGCACAACGCGTGCTCGGGCTCAGGGTGCACCTCGACGATGATCCCGTCCGCGCCCGCGGCGACAGCGGCGCGCGCGAGCGGCAGCACGAGGTCACGCCGTCCAGCCGCGTGCGACGGGTCGACGATCACAGGCAGGTGCGTCTCCTGCTTCAGCACGGGAATCGCGCTGATGTCGAGCGTGAAGCGTGTCGACGTCTCGAACGTCTTGATGCCGCGCTCGCACAGGATCACCTGTGCGTTCCCCTCGCGCACGACGTACTCCGCGGCCATCAGCAGCTCCTCGACCGACGCGGACGCGCCGCGCTTGATCAGGACAGGCTTGCGCGCCTTCCCCACCTCCGCAAGCAGCGAGAAGTTCTGCATGTTGCGCGCACCGATCTGGATGACGTCCGCTGTATCGACGACGGGCTCGACCTCGCGCGGATCCATCAGCTCCGTCACGAGCGGAAGCCCGGTCTCCTCGCGCGCCTCGGCGAGGATCTCGAGCCCCTCGCGCCCAAGCCCCTGGAACGTGTACGGCGACGTGCGTGGCTTGAACGCGCCTCCGCGCAGCATCGTGCAGCCGACGGCGGCCACGGCGCGCGCGGTGACGAGCGTCTGCTCGCGATTCTCCACCGTGCACGGCCCCGCGATAAACCCGAAGTAGCCGTCACCGATCCGCCGGCCCCGCACCTGGATCACGGTCGGATCCGGCGAGATCTCGCGCGAGACGAGCTTGTACGGCTTGAGGATCGGCAGGACCTGCTCGACCGCCGGGTAGCCCTCCAGGGGCAGCGAGGCGATCAGCTCGCGGTCGCCGATCACGCCGATCACGGTCGCCTGCTTGCCCGGCGTCACGTGCGCCTGCACGCCGGCCTCGTCCAGCCTCGCGACGACATCCTCCACCTGGTCGGGCGTCGCGCTGCCGCTCATGATGATCAGCAACTCCGGTGCGTGGACGGTCGCCATCGTTACGACGAGCCTAGCTCGGGGGCAACGTCCACGTCGTAGCCCTGAGTGCCGAGGACGCTCGCCGCGCGATTCGCCGACTCCTCACCGGAGATCAAAATCGCCAGCGTGCCGCCGCGCTCGCGTGAGACGTGGTGGAGCTCGAGGTCCTCGATGTTGATCCGCTCCGCGCCGAGCGCCTGCATGATCGCCGCGAGAATCCCGGGCCGGTCGGCGACATGCACCTGGACGCGGAAGAGATCGGCCGTCTCCTCGAACGCGTCGCGCAAGAGCTCCTCGCGTTTCGTTGCGGCCTCGCCGATCCAGCGCGCGAGGAAGCCGGCGTCGCCGCGCTCGAGCGCCGTCTCGAGCTGCTCGACGCGCCGCCGATGCTCTGCGAGCGCGCTCCGCAGTTCCGGTGCGTTGTCGAGGAAGATGTCGACCCAGATGCGCGGGTTCGCTCCTGCGACGCGCGTCATCTCGCGGAACGACGCGCCCGCTGCCGCGAGCGGGTCGTGCCCTTCGACCGGCGAGGCGCCGACCTGGTTCAGGAGCAGGTTCGCGAGCGCGTGCGGCAGGTGGCTGACGAGCGCGAGCAGGCGGTCGTGCGCATCCGGGTCGATCGCGACCGGAACGGCGCCGAGCGACGCCACAAACGCGTGCAGCGCGCGGTAGCGCGCGGTGTCGGTCGCGGCGTGCGGCGTCAGGAACCAGGTCGCGCCTTCGAAGAGATCGGCCCGCGCGCCTTCTGGTCCGCGCACCTCGGCGCCCGCAACGGGATGACCGCCGACGAAGCGCTCGTCCGCGACCGCGCGCGAGAGCACGCTCTTCGTGGAGCCGACATCGGTCACCGTCGCCTCGGGGGCAGCGGCGAGCGCGGATCCGACGGCCGTGGTCAGCATCGTCACCTGCACTGCGACGACGACGAGCTCTGCGGGCGCGACAGCGTCCTCTGCCGAGCCGGCCGGCTCGACCGCCCCCCGCTCTGCCGCAGCCGTCAGCACGCCGGCGTCGACGTCCCAGCCACGCACCTCGTGTCCGGCTTTGCGCGCCGCCAGGCCCACGGACGCCCCGATCAAACCCGTGCCGACAATCGCGACTCGCATTCCGATAGTTTCGCCGCTACGCTAGGAGCAATGTCTCCCGCACCTCGCAGCGAGTCCTGGTCGTGGCGCAGCGAGCGCGGCGGGAGCCTCCGCGGCTAACCCGCCCGCTCGCTCCTCCCTCTTCCCGTTCCTTCAGACACTGGAGTCACGACCATGCGCATCTTCAGCGGCATCCAACCCACCGGAGCCAAGCACCTGGGCAACTACAGCGGCGGCTTCCGCCAGTACGCGGCCACGCAGGAGGAGGGCGACGCGTTCTTCTGCATCGTCGACCTGCACTCGATCACGGTCGACTACGACCCCGACAACCTGCGCTCGTCGACGCTCGACCTCGCGGCGATGCTGTTCGCGACTGGGCTCGACCCCGACCGGTCGACCGTGTTCGTGCAGAGCCACGTCACCGCACATCCCGAGGCGGCTTGGCTGCTCTCGGCCGTGACGAGCTACGGGCAGCTGGGACGCATGACGCAGTTCAAGGAGAAGGGTGAGCATCAGGAATTCGTCTCGGCTGGTCTCTTCACGTATCCCGTACTGATGGCGGGCGACATCCTGCTGTACCAGACCGACCTCGTGCCGATCGGCGACGACCAGCGCCAGCATCTCGAGCTCGCGCGCGACATCGCCGAGCGCTTCAACTCGCGTTTCGGCGAGACGTTCCGCGTCCCGAAAGGCCGCTTCCCAGAACTGGGCGCGCGGATCATGGACCTGCAGGAGCCGACGAACAAGATGGCGACGACGGGCGGCACGGCGCAGGGCACCGTGCTCATCGCCGATCCGCCGGACGTGATCCGCAAGAAGTTCAAGTCAGCGGTCACGGACTCGGAGCGCGAGGTGCGGCACGACCGCGAGCACAAGCCTGGCGTGTCGAACCTGATCGAGATCATGTCCGTGGCGACCGGCGAGCCGATCGACGAGATCGAATCGCGGTACGACGGTTCTGGTTACGGCCAGTTCAAGGAGGACGTCGGCGAGGCCGTCGTGGCGCTGCTCGATCCGATCCGCGAGCGCTACGACGCGTTACGTGCGGACGAGCGCGAGCTGCAGCGGCTGCTTGCGGTCGGCGCCGAGAAGGCGCGCAAGGAGTCGGAGCCGACGCTCGCGGCGATGTACGACCGCATGGGCTTCGTCCTGCCGCACAACGGACGCCACTTCGGCGCCGCGCGGCCGCGCGGCCTGTAACCCCGATGAGAAGCGGACGCGGCTCTTCCGGTCGCGTCCGCTTCGAACAGTCGGCGTCTGACACCGGTTTTGCTCTGAGCCTGGCTCGACGAGACCCGCACACACCCGCTCAAGCCTTGTTCGAGAGAGCCGCGTGAAGGCGATCATCGCACCAAGCCATGCGCAATTGACGCAAGTGGACAAATTGTTACTCCGCGATATCGGCGTCTGACACCGAATCGAGGAGCGATGTCCTCTTGAGCCGGCTGCGATTGGTCAGGATGCGAGGGACTTGAGCTGCTCGATTTCGAACGGCTCGAGCTCGCGCCACCGGCCGGGCTCGAGCCCTTCGAGCGTCAAGCCGGCGTAAACGCTGCGGTGCAGGCGCACGACGGGATGGCCGACCGCGTCGAGCATCCGCTTCACCTGGTGCTTGCGTCCTTCGTGGATCGTCAGCTCGACGCGTGAGCGGCCGAGCCGCCGGACGCGTGCGACTGCTGTGGGCCCTTCGTCGAGCTCCACGCCCTTCTCGAGCGCGGACAGTGCGTCGTTGGACGGCGCACCCTCGACGTCGACGACATACGTCTTCTCGACGCCGTAGCGCGGGTGCGCGAGCCGGTGCGCGAGCTCACCGTCGTTCGTGAGGAGCAGCACGCCGGTCGTGTCCGCGTCGAGACGCCCGATCGGCACGACGCGCTCGGTCACGCTTACGAGCTCGACGACGGTGCGCCGCGCCTGCGGATCGCTCGCCGTCGTGACGACGCCTGCGGGCTTGTGCAAGAGCACGTAGGCGAGCCGCTGCTTCTCGACCGGCCGGCCGTCGACCTCAACACGGTCGCGCGCGCCGACGAACGTGTTCAGCTGTCCGGGCCCGCCGTTGACGGTCACGCGTCCCGCCTTGATCAGGTCATCGGCCTTGCGCCGCGAGGCGACTCCAGCCCTCGCCAGATACGCGTTCAAACGCACGCCGTTATTGTCCCTGGATCCCGCACTACATCACGCTCATGCGCTGGACGTCCCAGGGAATCGCCGGCCTGCCGGCCTGGCGCGAACGCGTGGAGGAGGGCGAGCGGATCATCGAGGACGCCGGTGGCACACTCGTCGGCGTCTACGTCACGCTCGGACGCTACGACGTCGTCGAGATCTTCGAGGCGCCCGACGACGAGATCGCCGTCGAGATCCTGCTAAAGCTGCAGCGCTTCGGAGCCGAGCACACGGAAACGCTCCGCGCCTTCACGCGCGACGAGGCTGAAGAGATCATCCGTCGCCTCTGAGTGAGGGCGGGTCGGCCCCGGTGAGAACGATCAACACCAAAGGCTAGTTTGGCTTGAAGAGCGTGGATGAACGTCAGCACATCGCCCGTCTGCTCGTCTCGTGCCCGGACAGACACGGGATCGTCGCCGCCGTCTCGGGGTTCCTCTCGGAGAACGACGCGAACATCCTCAGCTCCGACCAGCACTCGACCGACCCCGAGGGCGGGACGTTCTTCATGCGCATGGAGTTCCGCCTCGAGGACTTGCCGGAGCGTAGGGCCGATCTGGAGCGCGCGTTCGGCGAGCGCGTCGCAGGGCCGCTCGAGATGGAGTGGCACTTCGCCTACGCCGACCGGCGGAAGGTCATGGCGCTGCTCGCTTCGCGCGAAGACCACTGCCTGCTGGACCTGCTCTGGCGCAGGCGCCGCGGCGAGCTCGACACCGACATCGCCTGCGTGATCTCCAACCACGACGACCACGCTGCAGACGTCGCCGGCTTCGGGGTTCCGTATCACCACGTCCCGGCACCTGCAGAGGAGCGGATGCTCGAGCTGCTCGCGGGCAACGTGGATCTCGTCGTGCTTGCCCGCTACATGCAGATTCTCTCGCGTGACTTCCTCGACAGGCTCGGCGTGCCGGTGATCAACATTCACCACTCGTTCCTACCGGCGTTCGTCGGCGCCGATCCGTACCGTCGTGCGCGCGAGCGCGGCGTGAAGATCATCGGAGCGACTGCGCACTACGTCACCGACGAGCTCGACGCAGGGCCGATCATCGAGCAGGACGTCGCCCGGGTCTCGCACCGTCAGAGTGTCGAGGAGCTCGAGCGCATCGGCCGCGACATCGAGCGCGTCGTCCTCGCCCGTGCGGTCAACTGGCACCTCGAGGACCGGGTGCTCGTTCACGAGGGCCGAACGGTCGTCTTCTAGTTGGAACATCGGACTCGCCTCTTCCGGGCCGCGCGCCTCGCGGTCGTCGCGCTGGTGATCGCGTACTTCTTCCTTCCGTACGACGTGCAGTCGTGGATCCCCGTGTGGCTGCCCTTTCTCGCGGCCGTTGCGCTCGAGGTGCAGTTCTTCGTCGGCGGATACCTTGCAGCGCAGCATGAGCACGGGCGGACGCCTGCTCCCAACCGGGGCCCGCAGACGCGCGATCTCTTCGAGCTCGGGTGGGAGCCCGAGTTCGAGGATGACGAGTTCGACAGCGCGGACGACGGCGTGTTCGACGAGCGGCGCCGTTGGTACGCGCGACACCTTGCCGAAGCGCTCGTCGCCGTCGCGATCGTGGCGGGAATCCTCTTCTACGCCTCACGCCCCCACGGTTGGAACGCGGTCTCGGTCGCCAACAGGGCTCGCGCGGAAGCGGTCTTCTCGCGCGAAGCGTCGAAGATTGCGGGACACCCGGCCAACATCGTCTGCGACACCTCGGGAACTCATGTCGGCGTCGTGCAGGAGGCGGACGGCGAAGCACAGGTCGGAGGGCGCGTCGCGTACCTCGTGCCCACGCTGTGCGATCGCCTGTACCAGTTGCGTTTCAAGAACCGCGTGCAGTCCTTCTCGGGAACGGCGCGCGCAATCGCGGTGCTCGCGCACGAGGCCTGGCACCTGAACGGCGTCGCGAACGAGGGCCTTGCCAACTGCTACGGCTTTCAGAGCGGGGTCGGTGTCGGGGTCGACCTCGGCCTGTCGGAATCACGCGCCCACGCGATGATGCGCGAGCAACTGGCGACGAACGCCTCGGACGCCGGCGACAGTCGCTACCTCGTCCCGCCGGCGTGCCGCAACGACGGTGAGTTCGACCTCCACCCCAACTCGAGCCGGTTCCCTTAGGGAAAAGACCTGCCAGTCCGGATCAGGCGGTGCGCTGTTCGGCCACGCCGGCGAGGCGCTCGCGGATCTGTTCCGCGTCGGCGCCCAGGTCGTCCAGGCGCGGCAGCGCCGACAGCGACTCGAGACCGAACACGCGCTCGAACAGCGGCGTCGTGCGATAGCGGACGGCACCGCCGGCGCCGTCGTCGCGACCGGCTTCGGCGATGAGGCCACGCTCGACGAGACCGGCGACGGCCGAGTCCGCGGCGACTCCGCGGATCCGCGCGATCTCCGGCCGCGACACCGGGCCGAGGTACGCGACAATCGCGGCCGTCTCGAGCGCCGCCTGGGAGAGCCCGCGTTGTACCGGCCGTTCGAACAGCCGCGCGCACGCGTCGGCCGCATCGCGCGACGCGCGGAACGCCCAGCCGCCCGCGACCTGCTCGAGCACGATCCCGCTCCGCCCCTCGCGGTAGCGCTCCGCAAGCAGCCCGAGCGCCGTCTCGACGCGTTCGGCCGACTCGTCGGCGGCCTCGCACAGCTCGTCCGCTGACAGGGGTGCCGACGCGACGACGAGCAGCGCTTCCACGACGCGCGCGAGTGCGTCGAGCGGATTGGCGGCGATCAGGCGGAGCGGACGTTCCATGGGAGGCTCCTTTCGACGTCGGCGCGCGCGATCCTTATCGGCGCGAACGGGGCAGCCTGCTGGATCGCGATCTCGCCCTGCTTGCGCAGCTCGAGCAGGGCGAGGAAGGCGACCGCGACTTCAACCCGTGACAAACCGCCAACTTCAGAGTCGAAGTCGAAGAGGCGGCGCTTTCGGAGCAGCGCGCGGAATCGCTCGAGGAACAGCGTCACGGGTGGGAAGCGCAGCGCCATGTGCGAGAGCGATACCTGCGGCGGCGCGACAGCGAGCGCACGCAGCGCGGCCGCGAGCGACTCGGCCTCCTGCGGCGCCAGTTTCCGATCCGGCTGCGGCGCAAGCGGCGCGGGCCCGAGCCGGAAGAAGCGGTCGCGGGTCTCGCCCAGTCGCTCCGACAGCCACGCCGCTGCCTCCTTCATTCGCCGGTACTCGGCCAGCCGGCGCGCGAGCTCCTCCGCCGCTTCCTCCGGACCGAGGTCGGCCAGCTCGCCCTCCTCGTCGGGGAAGAGCGCCCGGGCCTTCAGCTCGAGCAGCGCTGCGACGAGGACGAGGAACTCCCCGCACGCCTCGAGGTCGAGCTCCTTTCGCTCAGCCAGCCGTTCGATGAACGCGACGACGATGGCGGCGACGTCGATCTCGGCGAGGTCGAGCTCCTCGCGGAGGACGAGCGTCAACAGCAGGTCGAAGGGTCCTTCGAAGGCGTCCAGGTCCAACTCGAGCTCGCGCACGACCATTGTGGCGGAGGCTATCGGCATGGCCGGACGCAGGAGAACACGCTCCGCGAGCCGCTAGCGGCGGCCGCGCGGAATCGCCATCTTCGGCCCGTCCGCCACCTGCCGCGTGGGACGTGGGCGCCTCGGCTGCGTTTCGCCGCGGTGGAAGAACTGCCACCAGATGAAGAACGCGGTCGAGAGGACGAACACGACGATCGAGACCCATGCGTTCAGCCGCAGCCCCGCGAACTCGTGCGACGGGTCGATCCGGAGGAGCTCCTCGAAGAAGCGGCCGAATGTGTAGAGGCTCACGTAGAGCGCGAACAGGGCGGGCGGCTTGAAGCGGAAGCGCCGGTCGAGCAAGAGCAGCACGCCGACCATTGTCAGGTCGTAGATCAGCTCGTACAGGAACGTCGGATGGAAAGTCGTGTCCGCCAGGTGATCAGCCGGGCGATGCACCGGGTCGATCTCCAGCCCCCAGGGCAGCGACGTCGGCTTGCCGAAGAGCTCCTGGTTCCACCAGTTGCCGATCCGGCCGATCCCCTGGGCAAGCAGTAGCCCCGGGGCGACCGCATCCATGAACTGGAAGACGCTGTTGCCCGACCGTTTGACGACCACCGCGCCGGCGAGGCAGCCGAACAAGATCCCGCCCCAAACGCCGAGACCGCCCTTCCAGACGGCGAAAGGCGCCCACCACTTGTCGATCGCCTGCACCTCGTCCCACGAAGTGATGTCGTGGTAGAGACGGGCTCCGACGATCCCGAAGCCGACGCCCCACACGGCGACGCGAAAGATGAGATCCCAGTCCCCGCCGCGGCGCACCCAGCGGACGCCGGTGAGCCAGATGCAGGCCGCGATGCCCGCGAGCAGCATCAAGCCGTACATCCGAATTGCGAGCGGCCCGAGGTGGACGATGCCCGAGCTCGGCGAGGGAATGCTCAGCAGCATCCGGAGATTCTGCCCTGACCGCCACGCACATGTCCGAGGGACTGTCCCTGGGACGCGGCCGAACGGGTCAAGTTCGAGGGACTGGCCCTCGAACTTGGTTGGTTAGAGCAGGATCTGCAGTGCGAGCTCGGGCGAGCAGCCCTTGTGCAGCAGGTCGACCGCGCGGTGCAGGTCGACGTCGTGCCGCGCGGCCAGGGTCATCGCGGCCTTCGGGTCGTAGCCGGCGCGCTCGAGCTCGTCGATCCGCCAGCGCTCCACCTGCGTAAGCTCGCTCTCGTAAACCATTTCTGCCGCAGTCACGTCCGTCTTCTCCTCTGCCGCTGGGCTAAATTCGTATCGCAAGTTTTACGGCAATTCGCGGTATTTAGATTCCCCACGAAGGGGGATTTCACAGGACCTTCGGTTAAGCGAGTCCATCGGTTCGACAATAGCCCGACTCTTCTGCGCAGCGACGCAGCTTTTACAGAATGCATACCCCTGCGAGAGGTGGCGCGAGCGCCGGCGCCAGCGACCGGTCGGCTGCGCCGAACATCTCGACGCTAGGAGACTGCGGCCGGACCGAGGAGCGCCTTGACCTCGGCGAAGAAGTCGGCGGCCGGCTCGACGCGGTAGTCGGGGCCGAGCGCCAGGGTCTTCGGGCCCTGCGAGGTCTGCATCTCGATCAGCACCGGCGCGGCGCCGCGGAACTCCTTCACGAGCTGCGCGAGCTCGCGGATCACGCCTGCGCGCGCCAGCCGCGCGTCGATGCGCAACCGCACGTCCTTGCGTTCCGGGACAGCCTCGAACGCGGCGACGTCGAGCGCGATCAACTTCGTCTCGCCTTCCTTGTGGTCGACGCGGCCTTTGACGATGAGGATGTTGTCCGCGACGCAAAGCTCGCGCGCGTTCGCATACGTCGAGTTGAAGACGACGCATTCCGCGCCGCCCGTCGTGTCCTCGAGCTGGAGGAAGACCATCGGGTCGCCCTTCTTCGTCGTCACCTGCTTCACGGCCGCGACGATGCCACCGACGGTGACGATGTCGCCGTCGCGGCGGCGTTCGAGCTCGGCGAGCGTCAGCTCGGTCTTGCGGCGGAGCTGGTCGCGCACCGCCGCGAGCGGGTGCTCGGAGACGTAGAGGCCGAGCGTCTCCTTCTCCAGCCGCAGCAGCTCGTTCTTGTCGAACTCGTCGGCGGGGATCGGCGGGTGGTGGATCTTCTGCGGTTCCTCGCCGAGGTCGAAGATCGAGCCCTGGCCGAAGCGAAGTGCGTCGTGGTGCGCGGTTCCCGCGCCAAGCGCCTGCTCGAGCACGGCGAGCGTGCCCATGCGCGACCCTGGTAGCGCACCGCACTTGACGAGCGACTCGAGGGCGCGCTTGTTCACAATCGCCGGATCGACGCGCTCGGTGAAGTCCCAGAGCGAGTCGAAGGGCCCGCCCTGCTCGCGCGCCGCCACGATCGCGCGCGCTGCGGTGTCGCCGACGTTCTTCACCGCATTGAGCCCGAAACGGATCTTGCCCTCGACGACCGCGAAGTCGCACTGCGAGAAGTTCACGTCGGGTGGCAGCACCTCGATCCCCATCTCCTGACACGCGTTGACGTAGAACGGGACGCGGTCCTTCGTGTTCATCACCGAGGAGATGAGCGCGGCCATGTACTCGCGCGGATGGTGCGCACGCAGCCACGCGGTGCGGTACGCGATCAACGCGTAACACGCGGCATGCGCCTTGTTGAAGGAGTAGTCCTGCGACTGCTCCATGTCCTTCCAGAGCTGGTTCGCGACCGCCGGCGTCGTGCCGCTCTGTGCGCAGCCCTCGAGGAACTTCTCCTTCAGCGACGCCATCAGCGAGTGGATCTTCTTGCCGATCGCCTTGCGCAGGTCGTCCGCCTCCGCGGGGGTGAAGCCCGCGATCTGCTTCGCGATCTCGAGATATTGCTCCTGGTAAATGCAGATGCCGTACGACGCCGACGTGATCGCCTCGAGGCGCGGGTCGATGTACGTCACCTGCTCGTGGCCGTTTTTGCGCTTTGCGTAGACAGGGATGTACCCCATCGGCCCCGGCCTGTAGAGCGCGACGAGCGCGATCAGGTCGTCGAACACGGTCGGCTTCACCTGGCGCAGCGCCTCGCGCATGCCTGATGACTCGAACTGGAAAACGCCGGTCGACTCCGCCCGCGCGAGCATCGCGTACGTCTCGGCGTCGTCCATCGCGATGTCGTCGAGCGTGAGGTCGCCGATCAGCTCGAGCGCGGTGTCGATGACGTCGAGGTTGCGGAGGCCGAGGAAGTCGATCTTCAGCAGCCCGAGCGCGGCGACGTCGTTCATCGGGAACTGCGTGACGACCTCCTGCTCGGCGCCCTTCTGCTGCAGCGGGACGATGTTCGAAAGCGGCTCGGCGCCGATGACGACACCCGCGGCATGGATGGAGTCCGCGCGCGTCAGGCCTTCGAGCGGTTGCGCGAGCTCGACGATCTCCTTCGCCACCGGGTCCGAGTCGATCAGCCGGCGAAGGTCGGCGTTCGGCTTGAGGCACTCGTCGAGCGTCTGCCCAGGGCCTTCCGGGATCATCTTCGCGACCTTGTCGACGATGCCGTACGGGACGTCGAGCACGCGGCCCGCGTCGCGCACGGCCGCCCGCGCGGCCATCGTCGAGAACGTGATGATCTGCGCGACTCGGTCGCGGCCGTACTTCTCCGCGACGTAGTTGATGACGCGCTCGCGGCCGGCGACGGCGAAGTCGATGTCCATGTCGGGCATCTCCTTCCGGCCGGGGTTGAGGAAGCGCTCGAAGAGCAAGCCGAATCGCATCGGGTCGATGTCTGTGATCTGCAACGAGTACGCGACGAGCGAGCCGGCGGCGGAGCCGCGCCCCGGGCCGACGCTGATCCCGTTCTGCTTCGCGAAGTGGATGAAGTCCCAGACGATCAGGAAGTAGTCTGTGAAGCCCATCTCGCGGATCGTCTTCAGCTCGAACTGAAGGCGTTCGGTCAGCTCGGGGGTTACGGCGCCGTACCGCTTCTGGAGCCCCTTCTCGCAGAGTTCGACGAGGTAGTCGAACGCGTCGCGGTCGTCCGGCACGGGGAACTTCGGCAGCAGGATCCTCCCGAGCTCGATCTCGATGTTGCAGCGCTCGGCGACCTCGAGCGTGCGGCGGAGCGCGCCCTCGTGCCCTGGGAAGTCCTGCGCCATCTCCGCGGGCGACTTGAAGTAGAAGTGGTCGGTGTCGAACTTCCAGTGGTTCGGGTTCTTGAGCGTGTCGCCGGACTGGATGCACAGCAGGGCCTCGTGTGCGCGCGCGTCCTCGTGACGGAGGTAGTGCACGTCCCCGGTCGCGACGAGCGACAGCCGGCGCCGCTGCGCGAGCTCGGTCAGTAGCGGGTTGATGCGCTGCTGCGTCTCGAGGTGCGCGTTCTGGATCTCGACGTAGAGGTTGTCCCTGCCGAAGATCTGCTCGAGGCGATCGAGCTCGGCCTCGGCGTCCTTGGCGCGGTTCTCCTCGAGCGCCTTGCAGACGCGGCCCGAGAGGCAGCCGGAGAGCGCGATCAGGCCCGGCGCGTGCTGCTGCAGCAGTTCCCAGTCGACGCGCGGCTTGTAGTAGTACCCCTCGAGGTAGCCGAGGCTGGAGAGCTTGATCAGGTTGCCGTAGCCGGTGTTGTCTTGCGCGAGGAGCGTGAGGTGCGCGTTCCCCTTCTTCTGCGCGCGGCGGTCGTCGGTGACGTAGACCTCGCAGCCGACTATCGGCTTGACGCCGTGCTTCCGGGTCTCGCGGTAGAGCTCGACGGCGCCGGCAAGCGAGCCGTGGTCGGTGAGCCCGACCGCGGGCATCTCGAGCTCGGCGGCGCGCTGGGCGAGCTCGGGGATGCGACAGGCCCCGTCCAGAATCGAGTATTCGGAGTGGACGTGGAGGTGGACGAAGGGCGCCTCGGGCACAGCGACGGAGACTATCGCCGGGACCTGTCAGACCTGAAGCGCCATCAGGATCGCGTCGGCATAGCCGTTCGGGCGGAGGTAGTGACTCCGCCGCAGCCCCTCCCGCTCGAAGCCGAACGACTCGTACAGGGCGATCGCAGCCTCGTTCCACGGGAAGACGTGCAGCTCGAGCTTCGCGATTCCGTGCTCGGG
>DASVFB010000229.1:0-2063 GCA_036380275.1 Gaiellaceae bacterium
CTCGCGCACCTTGGCGATGTCGGCGTCGATGTCCTCACCCGCGAAGTAGATGATCGGCCCCTTCTCGCCTTCCTGGCTCGGGTACACGGCGCCGCCCCAGCCGTCGTCCTGAAACATCCGGTAGTCGGACTCGCCCATCCCCTCGGGAACGCTGAGGCTCCACTCGCCGAAGCCTTCCCAGAACTTCTGCCCCCGGTCCGCGTTCTGCGCCGGGAACTCGACGTGCACGATCTTTCTGCCCATCTCGCCTCCTTTTGGCCGCACGCTATACGCTCACTCGCATGGTCAGAGCATTGGTTCTCTACGACGAGGCGCCCGACCCCGAGCGCTACGCCGCGCATGCCGAACTCTGTCAGAAGGTGCCCGGCGCGACGTTCAGGCACGGGCGCGTGTTCGGTGCGCCGATGGGCGAGCCGAAGTACGCCTACTACGCGGAGTGGGAGTTTCCGGACATGGATGCGTTCAAGTCCGCGTCCCGCAGTGACGAGTTCATGGCGACCGGCAAGGACGCGATGGAGATGGGCGGTCGCTTCACGGTCATGTTCGCCGACGTTGACTGACGCGAAGCCGACTCCGCGTTCGCCCGAGGAGCTCGGCTTCGAGACGATCGTCTACGAGAAGGCTCCGCCGCGCGCGACGATCACGCTCAATCGCCCGGAGGTCCTGAACGCCTTCGACTTCCGGATGCTGCGCGAGCTCGCCCGCGCGTGCGAGGACGTTTCCTGGGACGACGACATCCGCGTGCTCGTCGTGACGGGCGCGGGGCGGGCCTTCTGTGTCGGCGCCGACCTGCGCTCCTGGGGCGAGGGCCTGCTCGGCAACTCGAAGGAGTACTGGAAGTGGTTCGGAGCGTTCAAGCGCATGCACGAGGCGCTGCTCGAGATCGGCAAGCCCACGATCGCGCGCATCAACGGGATCTGCGTCGGGGGCGGCAACGAGCTGCAGATGGCGTGCGACCTGTCCGTGATCGTCGACGACGCATACATCAGGCACGTCGGCCTGGAGCACGGCTCCGTGCCCGCAGGCGGTGCAACGCAGTGGCTGACGCTGATGGTCGGCGAGCGGCGCGCGCGCGAGATCATCCTGCTCTGCGAAGAAGTTCCCGCGCGAACGGCCGCAGAGTGGGGGCTCGTGAACACCGCTGTTCCGGCGGCTGAGCTGGACATCGTGGTCGACCGCTGGGTCGAGTCGCTCGCCCGTAAGCTGCCGGAGACGACGCGGTATGCGAAGACGCAGCTGAACGTGTGGCGCGAGCTCGCGTGGCATCAGACGGCGACGCACGCGCGCGACTGGCTCGCGATGTCGATGCTCGGCGAGGAGGCGCAGGGCGCGGTGCGCAAGTTCCTGGAGCGCGACAAGTGAGCCTCGTCGTCGTCGAGCGCGACGGCGCAGTCGGCGTCGTGCTGATGAACCGGCCGGAGGCGCTGAACGCGCTGTCCGCGGAGCTGATGGACGAGGTCGTCGGCGCGTTGAAGGAGCTCGACGAGGACGACGCGATCCGCTGCATCGTTCTCGGCGGCAACGAGCGTGCGTTCGCAGCCGGCGCGGACGTCGGCGAGCTCGCGGCGGCGACACCGATCGACCTGTACGAGAGCCGCCGCATCGACCGCTGGGACGCGGTTCGCTCGCTGCGCACGCCGCTCGTCGCGGCAGTCTCGGGGTACTGCCTCGGGGGCGGCTGCGAGCTCGCGATGGCGTGCGACATCATCGTCGCGTCGGAGACGGCGCAGTTCGGCCAGCCCGAGATCAACCTCGGCGTTCTGCCGGGGGCCGGCGGCACGCAGCGCCTGCCGCGGGCCATCGGCAAGGCGCTGGCGATGGACGTGATCCTCACCGGCCGGTTCCTGTCGGCAGAGGAGGCGCTCAGGGCAGGCCTCGTCGCGCGCGTCGTGATGCGCGAGGCGTGGCTCGACGAGGCGAAGGAGGTTGCGCGCGCGATTGCGGCGAAGAGCCCGGTGTCCGTGCGGCTGGCGAAGGAGTCCGTCGACGCGGCGTTCGAGTCTCCGCTCAGCTCCGGGATCGAGCTCGAGCGTCGCTCGTTCTACGTCGCCCGTGCGTCCGAG
>DASVFB010000230.1:0-2436 GCA_036380275.1 Gaiellaceae bacterium
CCGCCCTCGAGCAGCAGCACCGCGCCGACTCCGGCGAGCAGGAGACCGCCGTACGAGAGCGGCTCGCCCGGTCGGAAGCTGCCGCCCTGCCGCCACGCGAGCGCGAACCCGGCGGCGACGAGTGCGATGCCGCCCACGGCGCGGTCCGAGAGGCCAACGGCGTGGAGGAGCAACGAGCCTGCGACGAGGACGAGCACCGCCGCCCACCAGGTGCGGCCCGACGAGCCGTACGCCCACAGCGCGAGGTAGAGCGCGATACCTGCGCCACCGGCCAGCGCGAGCAGAGCGAAGACGAGCCTGACGAGCGTCACGTCGACGCCGAGGGCCTGCGCGATTCCCGCGCAGACCCCCGCGATCACCCGCTCGTCGTCACTCGTGGCGAAGGAGCGCAGCGACATGCCGGGTCATCGTACGCCGCGCGTGACGCGCAGCTCTCCCGCGCCGACGTGGGCGTCGATGACGAGGACACGTGCGCCGTTCTCGGTCACGCTGTCGTCGACGTTGTGCCCATCCGCGCTTCGGTCGAGGAGGTGAACTCCGCCGAACTGCGCGTCGCCGTGCACCTTCAGCGCGACATCGGGTGGGACGACGAACTCGAGCCTACCGACGTCGACCCTTCCATTGACATGCGTCTCGCCGACCGGCAGCTTCACGTCGCTGAGGTCGACGCGCAGGTCGCCGATGCCGAGCCGGTAGTTGTCTCGTAGCTCCTGCGGGCCCGTAACCGTGTATTGCCTGTCGCCGATGCCGCGCCCGACATGGACGTGGACGACGGAGGCGAAGATCGCCCCCGCGATGAGCACGAGCGCGATGAACGAGCCGATGACGATCCCAACCCAAGCAAGCACGCGGCGGATGCGATGCGAATCCTGCGCGGCGAGGGCGGGCGCGTCGGTTGTTTCCGTCGGCGTCCCGTGCCGCGTGATCCAGAGGATCGCTGCACCCGCGAGAAGGAGCACGAACCACGCGTCGCCCTGCGGCCACAAGGTGGCGTGCGAGAGCAGGACAGCGGCCGCGACGACGACGAGGCCTAGCCCAATCAGCGGCCAAGGCCGGTCGCGCCGGCTTTTGAGCGCCGCCGACGCGATCGAGTCCTCCTGGCCTTCGTCGGGCATCACGAGCACCGCGACGAGGTAGATCAGCAGGCCGGCGCCGCCGAGCAGCGTGAGCACGACGAAGCCGACGCGGTAGAACGCGGGGTGGATCTCGAAGTAGTTCGCCAGGCCCCCGCTGACGCCGGCGAGCATACGATCCGAGCGGCTGCGCTCCAGCCTCTTGGTCGTGGGGTCTTCGACTGTGTGTGTGTTCATGAGCCCAGGATCGCTCGCGCGCAAGCGCACGGCTATCCGGAATGACCCTGAGCCGACCCTAGGTTGTTGCTTGGGGGATCCGCGCCTCGAGCGCGTTCCCGAGCGCCTCGCGCACCGGCTCGAGCTCGATCCGGTCGAGCACGTCCTGGAAGAAGCCCCGGACGATCAGCCGCTCGGCCTCGGCGCGGGAGAGGCCGCGCGCCATGAGGTAGAAGAGCTGCTCCCGGTCGACCTGCCCGAGGGTCGCTCCGTGTGTGCAGCGAACGTCGTTGGCGAGGATCTCGAGGCCGGGGATCGAGTCCGCGTGTGCCGACTTGGACAAGAGCAGGTTGCGGTTCTCCTGGTAGGCGTTCGTCTTCTGCGCGTCCTTCTCGACGCGGATCATCCCGCGCCACACCGTCGACGCTTCGTCGCGCAGGGCGCCCTTGAAGGCGAAGTCGCTCGTCGTGTTCGGTGCGATGTGCTCCTGGAACGTGTCGTAGTCGAGATGCTGCGTCGCATCCGCGAAGTAGGCGCCTGTCACGCGCGACGTCGCTCCTGGGCCGGCGAGGTCGTTCTGGATCCGGATCTTGCCTTTCTTCGAGCCGAAGCCGCCCGCGACCCAGTCGAGCTCGGCGTCGCGCGCGACGCGCGCGTGATGCGAGGCGAAGTGCCACGTCTCCTGCGAGAGGTTCTGCAGCGAGACGTACTCGAGCTTCGCGCCGTCCTCGACGAACAGTTCGACGACGGCGTTCGAGTAGCCGGCGACCGAAGGGTTCGCAGACGCGTACTCCTCGATCAGCGTGAAGCGCGAGCCGGCCTCGGCGACGACGAGCAGCCGCCAGAAGAGCGAGCCGCCGTCGGCCGAGTTCGCGATGCGTACGTAGAGCGGCTCGTCGAGCACGACGTCTCGGGGGACGACGACGAGCAGCCCGTTCTGCCACAGCGCGGCGTTGTGCGCCGCGAATTTCTCGTCCCAGCCGACGAGCTCGTGCAGGCGCGGGTGATCGACGAGCGGCTCGAAAGTAACGCCCTCCGGCGCGCGCTGAATCTCGAGCGACGACTCGGTGACGTGCGCGAGCCCGGACACGGCGATATCCAGCATCGCCCGCGCAGGACCCGTCCCAGGGACTGTCCCTGGGGCCTG
>DASVFB010000231.1:0-10476 GCA_036380275.1 Gaiellaceae bacterium
CGGGGGACGTGCGCGCGAGCGAAAGCCGCTGGTTCGGCTCGTTCCAGATCGTCCACTTGCGGACGAACGGGTACCGCTTCGCGACCGCGTAGGCGAAGTCGGCGAAAGTCGTCGCGCTCGTCGGCGCGACGTTCGGCTTCCGGCCGCCGTTCGCCCACGGCGCCGTCCCGTAGAGCGTCACGAGCGGCGCAATTCCCCGTGCGCGCAGTCCTTTGAGGATCGGGTCGAGGCTGCCCCAGCGATACGCAGGATCGCTGGACGCGAGTGCGCGCTCCGGCCGCGTCGGCGCGACCACGTCCCAGTGAATCCCGAAGCGCACAGTCGTGACGCCGAGCGCCTTCACGAAATCGAGCCGGTGCTCGAGCGTCCCGGGCCCGTCCTGTATCCACGCATCGTCCTGGATGCCGTACTGGATGCCGGGCGACCCGAAAGCCGGGGAGACGTACAGAGCCACTGCTGCGGCGGCCAGCGCGCCGATCGGGGCGAGTCGCCACACAGGGCCGAGGCTACCGGCGCCATGTAAGACGAGTGTTAGTTCGTTTCGGCCGCGAGCGGCGACGGACGCACGCGAACGACGCGCGCAACGCGAGCGGGCAGCCACCAGTTGTAGCGACCGAAGATCGCCATCAGGCTCGGCACGAGTAACGCGCGAACGATCGTCACGTCGAGGAAGATCGCCGCGGCGAGACCGAAGCCGAACTGCTGCAGGCCGACAATCGAGCCGGCGACGAAGCCCATGAACGCGGCAAACATGACGAAGCCCGCGATCGTGACGATGCGCCCGGTCTTCGCGAGCCCACGCGTGACCGCGAGCTCGTTGTCCTGAGTCGCGTCCCACTCCTCGCGCATTCGCGAGACGAGGAACACTTCGTAATCCATCGAGAGGCCGAAGAGCATCGCGAACAGGAACACCGGAATCCAGCCTTCGATCTGGTCGAAGCCGATCAGTCCGACGCTTTCGCCGACACCCCACTTGAAGACGACGACCAGCAAGCCGTACGACGCGCCGATCGCGAGCAGGTTGAGCAGGATCGCCTTCAGCGGCAGCACGAGCGACCGGAATGCGCGCATGAGCAGCAGGTAGGTCGCGATGAGCACCGCCAGCACGAGCCAGGGGAATGTGCTGTACGTGAGATCGAGGAAGTCGACGCCGCTCGGAGGGCCGCCGCCTGCGAGCACGCGCTCACCCTCTGGGAAAGCCGCTGCCGGGACGAGATCGTCGCGCAAACGGTGGACGAACTGCTGCGCCTCGGGCACTCCGTACTCGTGCCTTCCGATCACGCGGAAGTGGATGTACCGGCCCGTCGCATCGACGAACTGCGGCCCCGTGCCGTCGTCGACCGCGCCGACTTCGGGATCGCGCCGCAGCGCGCGGATGAGCCGCCGCTTCGCAGCCGCCGTCTCGGCGGTCGACGCGCCGCCGGGACGTCCCGTGTCGATGACGATGTCGGTCGGCGCGACCGCACCCGCGCCGACGGCTGCGGTGAGCACGTTGTTGCCTTTTACCGCCTCGAGGTTCTGCGGAATTCCCTGGTTCGATCCAGGCCCGAGATCCAGCGCAAGCACCGGCGCTGTCGCCAGGAGGAGAAGCACGATCGCGATGGCCGCTACGACCACGGGGCGCCGCATGATCACGCGCGCGAGCCGCGACCACATGTTGTGCTCCTCGTCCTCTCTCCGCTCGATCAGGCGCCGCGGGACGAGCCGCACGCGGTCGAATCGGTCGCCGAGGTAGTACAGGAGGACGGGCAGGAACGTCAAGGCGCAGACGACGGATACGAGCGGAATCGCGAGACAAACGCCGAAGCCGCGCATGAATGGCAGAGGCATGAAAAGCAGCAGCGAGAGCCCGACCGCAACGGCGGTACCGCTGAAGACGACGGCGCGCCCGGCGGTCGCCATCGTGGTGACGACGGCCTCCTCGCGCGAGGGCTGAAGGCGGTGCTCCTCGCGGTAGCGGTAGACCATGAGCAACGAATAGTCGACCGCGATGCCGAGGCCGATCAGCATCACCATGTTCTGCACGTACGTCGAGATCTCCATGTTCTTCGCGAAGAGCCAGACGACGCCGAGCGTGACCGGAATCGAGAACAGGGCGAAGATCAGCGGCAGGAGGAAGGAGAGCGTGCCGAAAACGAAGATCAACAGCAGAAACGCGATCGGGATCGCGATGTACAACTCGCCCACCTTGAGGTCGCGCGAGAAGACGGGGTCGAGGTCGTGCTCGATCGCGGCCTGCCCCGTAACGTAGAGCTGCGCGTCGGGAATCGTCCCGGCGGCTCGACGCATCGCCGCCGTGTGGCCCTTTGCGTCAGCCGGGTCGAGCGACGACACGATCGACGCCGTCGCCACGTGCTCGGACACGGGGCGGACGGTGACGAGACGTCCCGTCGGCACCTCCCTCGACGCGCGGATCGCGGCCGCCCGCAACGGCGGCACGATCGCAGCCGCATTCCCGTCGGTGTGCGCTACAAGGGTGAACGAACCGGTCGACTTCTGCCCGAAGTGATCGTGGAGGATGCTTTCCGCGCGGCCGGCATCCGTTCCCGGAAGCGTGAACCGGTTCGTGAGCAAGTCCGCCAATCCAGAGGCCGCCCAACCGGCGATGACGAACAGCGCAATCCAGACCACGAGGACGGTCTTGCGGTGGTGCAGAACCCAGCGGGTCCAGCGTTCGATCATGCGCGCTTCGCCCGCTTCCGGCGCTTGACGCTCGGAGCCAGACGAACGGCGGCGTACCAGACGTAAAGCAGCACACCGAAGGCGGTCGCCGCGAGCTTGAGCAGGCGCCGGATTCGCTTCACGCCTGAGAGATTACTGAGGTGGGTACGCTTGTCTGCGTCTTGCAGCGGAAGCGGAACATGGACGAGCTCCAGCAGGAGATACAGGAGCTGTTTTCCGACCTCTGGCAGGTGCCCCGCTTCTCGGGACTGCGCGCCGGCTTCCGCCCGCACGTCGACTGTTTCCGCACCGATGACGCGCTGACGGTCGTCGTCGAGATTCCCGGCATCGAGGGCGACAAGGTCGATCTCTTCGTCGCCGAGGGCACGCTCTACCTCTCCGGAGCGCGCGCTCGGCCGCGGGTCGAGGGTCAGGTCTACCAGCAGATGGAGATCGACTACGGGCCCTTCCGTAGGCAGGTCGCGCTCGGTACCGATGTCGACGTCGCTCAGGCGCGCGCAACGTACGAGCGCGGCATCCTCACGATCGTCCTGCCCGTCGCGCAGCGCCCGCCCGCTCGCGAGCGGGTCGTGATCGCGGTGACGCGCCTGTGAACGACGAGGGGTTCGAGCCCATCACCGCCGTGCCGGACCTGCCGCCGATTCTGCCGGTGCTGCCGCTGAAGGAGACGGTCGTCTTCCCCGAGTCGATGACGCCGCTCGCGATCGGCCAGGAGCGTTCGATCAAGCTGATCGACGACGTCGTCGCGGGGGAGCGTCTGCTCGCGCTCGTCGCCGTCGAGAACGAGGACGTCGAGGCGCCCGGGTTCGACGATCTCTACTCCGTCGGCACGGCCGCGATCGTCCACAAGATGATCCGCGTGCCCGACGGCACGCTGCGGATCCTCGTCCAGGGAATCGAGCGCCTGCACCTCGAGAAGCCGGTTCAAGACGAGCCGTATCTCGCCGCCGAGTTCTCTCGGCTGCCCGACGTGGACGTCGAGTCACGCGAAGTCGAGGCCCTGACGCGGAACGTCCAGAACCTCTTCGCGCGCGTGATTGCGCTCGTCCCGTACCTGCCCGAGGAGCTGCAGCTCGCCGCCGCGAACGTCGAGGACCCGAGCGCGCTCTGCCACCTCGTCGCATCGACGATGCGCATCAAGACCGAGGAGAAGCAGCGGCTGCTCGAGCTCGTGAACGTCGAGGAGCGCCTGCGCGAGGTTTCGACACTTCTGAACCGCGAGCTCGAGGTTTTGGAATTAGGGACAAAAATACAGTCGCAGGTCCAGTCGGAAATGGAGCGTGGCCAGCGCGAGTTCTTCCTGCGGCAGCAACTGAAGGCGATTCAGGACGAGCTGGGCGAGGGCGATGCCGAGCAGGCGGAGATCAACGAGCTGCGCGCGCGGCTCGAGTCACTCGACCTCCCCGAGGACACGCAGAAGGCGGCCGAGCGCGAGCTGGCGCGGCTGGAGAAGCTCCCGCCTGCAGCGGCCGAGTACGGCGTCATCCGCACGTACCTCGAGTGGATCCTCACGCTGCCGTGGAACAAGACGACGGACGACAACCTCGACCTCGATCAGGCTCGCCGCATCCTCGACGAGGATCACTACGACCTGGACAAGGTCAAGGAGCGGATCATCGAGTACCTCGCCGTCTCGAAGCTGAAGCGCGAGGTCTCGGGGCCGATCCTCTGTTTCGTCGGGCCGCCCGGCGTAGGCAAAACGTCGCTCGGCCAGTCGATCGCGCGCACGCTCGGGCGCAAGTTCGTGCGCCTTTCCGTGGGTGGCGTGCGCGACGAAGCCGAGATCCGCGGCCACCGCCGCACCTACATCGGCGCGATGCCCGGGACAATCATCCGCTCGCTACGAGACGCGGAGTCGCTCAATCCCGTGCTGCTGATCGACGAGATCGACAAGATGGGCGCCGACTTCCGCGGCGATCCGGCTAGCGCGATGCTCGAGGTACTCGATCCAGAGCAAAACCAGCACTTCCGCGACCACTATCTCGACCTGCCGTTCGACCTGTCGAAGGTGCTTTTCATCTGCACGGCGAACACGCTGGACACGATCCCCGGGCCGCTGCTCGACCGGATCGACGTGATCCAGCTCATCGGCTACACCGAGGACGAAAAGCTCGGCATCGCGAAGCGCTATCTGGTCGCGAAGCAATTGAAGGCGCACGGGCTGACGAAGGATCAGCTGCGCATTCCGGACCGTGTCCTGCGAACGGTCATCCGCGAGTACACGCGCGAGGCCGGCGTCCGCAACGTCGATCGCCGCATCGCCGATCTCTGCCGCAAGGCCGCGACGCAGATCGCGAAGGGCGAGGCGGAGAGCGTTCGTGTCGACGACGCGCTGCTCCGCGAGTGGCTCGGCCCGCGCCGCTTCAGCAGCGAGGTGCGCAAGCGCACGTCGGATCCCGGCGTCGCGACGGGCCTCGCGTACACGGCCGTCGGCGGGGACGTGCTCTTCATCGAGGCGACCGCGTACGCAGGCAAGGGCAAGTTGACGATCACGGGGCAGCTCGGCGAGGTGATGCAGGAGTCGGCGCAGACGGCGCTCTCGTGGGTGCGCGCGCATGCGGAGGAGCTCGGCGTGCCGCCCGACTGGTTCGCGACGCACGACGTCCATGTGCACGTGCCGGCGGGCGCCGTGCCGAAGGACGGCCCGTCCGCAGGCATCACGATGGCGACCGCGATCGCCTCACTCGTCCTCAACGAGCCCGTGGCGTCCGACGTGGGGATGACCGGCGAGATCACACTCACGGGCCAGGTGCTCCCGATCGGAGGCATCCGCGAGAAGACACTCGCGGCCGAGCGCGCCGGCCTGAAGCGTGTGATCGTTCCCCGCGAGAACGAGCCGGACCTCGAGGACTTGTCTGAGGAAACCCGCAAGGAGCTCGAGTTCATCCTCGTGGACACCGTCGAGGAGGTCTTCAAGGCGGCGTTCAACGGCAAGAGGGTCACCCGCAGGCGCCGCGCTCCGAGCCTCGTGCGCCAGGCCGCTTCCGCGGAAAGTGCTCCGCACTTTCCGCGGAGGTAGGCCGCATGCGCGCTACGCGCGCGTGCCCAACGTGTGATTGGAGGGTTTCGCGCTTCGCTGTCGCGTTGGTGTGCAGCGCGGTAGAGCCGCGCTGCCGCCGCCAGGTTTAACTCAGATGAACAACTCGCTCTAGGCGTGGCTTTGCCACGTCGACATGTTCACCACGAGCCCAAACGGGTACCCTCCGACCACCGGCAAATGGGGCACGCGCGCGAAGCGCGCCTGCCCGGTTTTCTCGAGCGAAGTGCGGAGCATTTCGCTCGGTCCGACGAAGGGAAGGATGTAATGGCGAATACGAAGGAAAGACTCACGGACGCGGCGGGTAACGTCAGGCCGTACGTTGAACGCGCCGTCGCCGACGAAGAGCTCCGCGCGAACGTGAAGGCGGCATTTCAGACCGCTCGCGAGGTCTACGACGAGCTGATCGGCGGTCGCGGTGTGACGACCGTCGCGACGCGGGTCGCGACCGACAAGGAGATTCAGGACAAGTTGCGGGACACCATCGACGAGCTGCGCTCCGCAGCGAGCCGCGTCCAGGGCAAGCGGGAGCACTCCGCCCGCAACGCGACGCTCCTGATCGCAGGCATCGCGCTCGGAGTCCTCTTCAACCCGGTGACGGGGCCGGCCACGCGCAAGTGGCTGGCGGACGCCGTTTTCGGTGGAGACGACTTCGCCTACGAGAACCCGGCCGACAACGGCTCGGGCGGCTCGGACTCAACCGCGGCCTAGATCTCCGGCACTCGCGCTCGTCGACAGGTTCGAGTCGTCGGCGAGCGCATCGCCGCCGGGTGTAACCGGCGCCATCGCCCTCCGTAGCGAGCCGGGGTCGAGTCCGCTTGCGCTCGAGATATCGGTGATCTGAAGCAGGATCGCACCGGGCTCGGGAGCACGGCTGCCCGTGAGTCGTACGAGGCCCGGGAGCCACGCGCCCGCCGCGCTGAAGCGGATGTCCTGCAACCGCCGCCAGGCGTTGAGGTACGGCGTCGGGTTCACGGCACCGTCGTAGCCGAGGCCGAGAAGCGCGACGGGGTGGATCTCGAAGTGCAGGTGGTACGGCGTCCCTTCGGCGTCGCCGGTGTTGCCGACGAAGCCGAGCACGGTGCCGGCGCGGACCTGCGCGTTGTTGAGCGCGTACGGCGAGTACGCCGAGAGGTGCGCGTAGTAGAACTCGTTCCCGCCGCGGTCACGGAGCCAGAGCCGCCAGCCGCCGATCTTGTTCCAGCCGACGGAGAAGACGGTGCCGTCGGCGACGGCGAGAATAGGAGCGCCGAGCGGCGCGAAGATGTCGTCGCCGTGGTGCCAGTTCACATCGGCCCGCGCCGCACCGAACGTGTCGCCATAGGCGGAGTCGCCGTAGACGGGGAAAACGTAATGGCCCGCGGTCAGACGCGGGTGCACGCTCGGGATCTCGCCGATCGGCCGCTGCCGCCTGCCCTTCTTCTTGCCGTTCTGCTTCTTCCCGGCGGCCTGGCCGGTCGTCGTGCCGTTCGTCGTCGGCTGCGTGGTGGTCGTCGGCGGCGGGGCGACGTCGGCATGCACGTTCGCGGCCGCGTAGCCGAAGAGGATCTCGCTCCCCGCCGGTAGCCCTCCGTGATCGGCGGTCAGCTTGATGTCGAGCACGCCGACGCTTCCGTGCCACCCGTGCCCGCCGTCCTCTGCCGTGCTCAGTCCGGACCCCGTCCCGACTGCGAGCGTGCCCCAGTCGCCGAGCTGGCTCCCGGCCACGGCAGTGCCGCCGATGCCGCTGACTCCTGTACCGGTGAAGTCGCCGATCCCGTCTCCCACTCCCGCGGTCGCGGTCAACTTCGCGTCCACAACCTGCACCGTCACCTCGCCGCCGAAGAGCGAGATGCCGGTGACCTCGGTCGAGGCGGCAGCGGTCGCCGTCGTTCCGGCGGCGTTCGCCGAGGCAGCCGCCGTGATCGCGCCGCTTGTGAGCACGGAGCCGTCGGCGGGGTACGAGAAGCCACCTTCGGCCGCACTCGAGTCGTTCGGCGCCGAGACGTAACCGGCGGTGACGGGCACCTGGCCGGGAACGACGATCCTGATCGCGAACGCCTGCGAGGTCGCGAGGTTCCTGACAGGCGCCGACGAGCCGACCACCGGGCCGAGCAGGAACACGGCTCCGAACGCGACCGCGGCGAGGGGTACGAGGCGTCTTTTCACAGAGCGTCCATTATCTGATTGGGCCCGGCGTGCCTTTGATAAACGTCAGCCGGTTTCGAGCCTTTTGCGCGCGAACTCGCGGAAGCGGGCCCGCGCATCGTCGTCGGGGCCGAGGCGCTCCTCGTCGGCGTATTTTGGATCGGCGGCGATCTCCTCGGCCACCGCGCGCACCTCGCGCGTCAGCGCATCATGATGCGCCGGATCGCGCAGAAGCGCGTCGACCCAGGTCTCGGATCCGTCGTAAGGAGGCACGTCGCTGTCGAAGAGCAGTTGCCCGAGCAGCAGCCCAACGCGGATGTACGCGAACGTCTGAAACGCGAGCAGCCGGTGCGGGGTCGAGACGAGTGCGTCGATGTCGGCGTTCTCCCGCTGGATCTCGGCGACGATCGAGCCGATCGGCTCGTCGACGAGCGGGATCCAGATCTCTTCGAGGTTCGACACGAGCTTCGAAGTATGGGCTAGGCGTGCCGCCGCCGCCACGCAATGTTGGCCGCGACGGCGAAGACGAGAACGGCGAATAGGCGGCGCAGAGTCGTCTCCGGGAGCGACGTCGCAACCTGGACGCCGACTTCAACGCCGGCGACCGACGCGACGCCGATGACCAGCGCCGCTTGCCAGCGCACGTTTCCGTAGCGCTGCTGCCGCCAGACTCCAGCTCCGACGGTCGGCAGGATTGCCGCCAGCGACGTGGCCTCGGCGTGCAGCTGGCTCAGGCCAAGCGCGAGGAGCGCGGGAACGAAGAGTATGCCGCCGCCGACGCCGAACAGGCCCGAGAGCACTCCGGCGCTGAGCCCGAGCGCGATCGCCAGCAGAATCGTCGTCATGTCGTCAACAGCAAGACGCCGACGACGACGAGTAGAGCGGCGAATGCGAGCGCGAGCCAGCGCGTGGCCAACCGCTGCTGGATCGCGGTACCGGCGACAGCGCCGACGCTCGCGGGCAGGCCGACGAGCGCCGCATAGCCCCATTCGACGTCGCCGTGGAACGCATAGCGAGTCATGCCCGCGAGCGCCGTGATCCCGATCGCGCCCAACGAGGTGGCCATCGCCGGCCGCTCGCGGAACTGCGTGAACAGCAGGAGCAGCGGGACGGTGATCAGACCGCCACCGACGCCGAAGAGCGCGCTGAAGAAACCGGCGACGATGCCGATGACGGCGAGACGAGGCACCGCTCGTATCGTATGACCATGGACGCGCTCGCTCGGCTACGTCAGGCGCCGCAGCGCGCCGCGGTCCTCCTCGACGTCGACGGGACGCTCGCCCCGATCGTCGCGCGGCCGGAGGACGCGACCGTCCCCGAGGCGACGCGCGCCGTACTCCGCGACCTCGTCGCGCGCTACGCGCTGGTCGCCGCGATCACCGGTCGGCCAGGCACCGTCGGAAGCGAGCTCGTGGGCGTCGAAGGCGTGGAGGTCGCCGGGAGCCACGGCCTCGAGCTCGCAGACGGCGCCGAGGCATGGCGCGGGCGGCTCCAAGCGTTCCGCGATACCGTCGACTGGCCCGTCGAGGACAAGGGCCTCGCGCTGTCCTATCACTACCGCACGCACGACGACCCGGCGCGTGCGCGCGCCGAGCTCGACGAGATCGCCGGGCAGGCGCGCAACGCAGGGCTGCGGGCGCGCTTCGGGCGCATGGTGCTCGAGGTGCTGCCGCCGCTCGACGCGCACAAGGGGACGGCGGTGCGCGCGCTCCTAAAGGACCGCGACTTGAACCGTGCGTTCTTCGCGGGTGACGACACGACGGATCTCGACGCCTTCCAAGCCGTCGCCGAGCTCGAGGTCGGCGTGAACGTCGCCGTGGCGTCTGCGGAGGCGCCGCCCGAACTGCTCGCGCGCGCCGATCTCGTCGTCGAAGGCCCGGCCGGCCTCGTCGAGCTGCTGAGGACGCTGTGAGCGGTAGGCCGCTCCCCGACCGCATCCGCCTGGGGCCGGTTGAGGTCGACCGTTACCTGGCCGGACAGCTCCAGGGACTCGCGTACATGCGGCGGCTACGCGCGATCGAGGATGAAGAGGCCCGGCATCTCCGCGAGCTCGGAGAAGCCTGGCGTACGCTCGCCGACGAGGAGCCCGGCGACGAAGCGTTTGCGCTCGCGTGGCACGAAGTGGCGTCGGCGTGGGACTTCCGGAGGATCAACGACCTCGTCGCGAAGCACAACGCCTACTACGCGATCGAGGCGCGGGTGCCGATGAACCCGCGCACGGGCAACTACGCGCGCAGGTGGCAACGCGGCGAGTACACGGCTGAGTGGATCCTCGAGCGCTTCCCTAAGCAACGAGCGCGAGCACTTCCGGCAGCGACCTGATCGTCGGCTCCCAGCCGCGCGCCTCCTGCCAGATCGGCTCGATGCGCCCAGGAGGCAGCACGCAGACCGCACGCATGCCCACGCGTCGCGCACCCGCAAGCTCGTCGTTCGCACCGTCGCCGACGAACAGGCACTCGTCCGGAGTCACCTCGAGCCGCGCGCACGCGAGCTCGTAGATCCGCGGGTCGGGCTTGCTCAACCCGACCGCACACGAGAGCACAACGTCGTCGACATGAGGCGCGAGCTCCGTCTCGTCCCACAGCTCCTCCACGTCGCTCGAACAGACGCTGATCACGCCGCGCTTGAAG
>DASVFB010000232.1:0-2870 GCA_036380275.1 Gaiellaceae bacterium
CCTGCTCGGCTGGCAGGTCGAGGTCGAGCCCGATGGTGAGGATCTCGTGGGGGTGGCCCGCCACTTCGCGGCGGACGGCAGCATGTACCGCGTCGGGGGCTGCGCGACGACGCGAGACGAGCTCGCGTTCCAGCTCTTCGAAGCGGCGATGAAGATCGTCGACGCGCACGGCCGACCCCTGCGGCGCCAGCCGCTCGCAGCGTAGTTCCATCATTGGTCGGCGAGCGACGCGGCTCAGCCGCGTCGCGGGCGAGCGGTTGCGCAACCATTTATTCTGGGCTGCGTGGAGCAGACGAAGTACCTGCTCGACTGACTTGTCCCTCGCTTCGCTTCGCTCACGCTTGGGGCTCGCGCCTTCGGCGCTCGCATTGGTAGGCGGCCCCGGGAGCGCTGCTTCGTAGAAGGTCGGCGAGCGATGCGGCTCAGCCGCGTCGCGGGCGAGCGGTTGCGCAACCATTTATTCTGGGCTGCGTGGAGCAGACGAAGTACCTGCTCGACGAGTCGCAGATTCCGCGGCAGTGGTACAACGTCGCCTCGGACATGCCGAACGCGCCGCGGCCCGTTCTGCATCCGGGCACAGGTCAGCCGGTCGGCCCCGACGACCTCTCACCGCTGTTCCCGATGGAGCTGATCATGCAGGAGGTCAGCGAGGAGGCGGAGGTCGCGATCCCGGAGGAGATCCTCGACCTCTACTCGCTCTGGCGTCCGACGCCGCTCTACCGCGCGCGGCGCCTCGAACAAGCCATCGGGACGCGTTCGCGGATTTTCTACAAGTACGAAGGCGTCAGCCCGCCGGGGAGCCACAAGCCGAACACCGCGGTGGCGCAGGCGTTCTACAACAAGCGCGAGGGGCGCACGCGGCTGTCGACCGAGACCGGCGCCGGGCAGTGGGGCAGCGCGCTCGCGTTCGCGTGCAAGCTGATCGGCCTCGAGTGCAAGGTGTACATGGTTCGCATCTCGTACGACCAGAAGCCGTTTCGGCGCTCGATGATCCACACGTGGGGTGCGGAGATCGTCGCGAGCCCGTCAGAGGACACCGAGTGCGGGCGCGCGATCCTCGCTGAGCACCCCGAAACGCCAGGCAGCCTCGGCATCGCGATCTCGGAAGCCGTCGAGGATGCGGCCGGACGCGAAGACACGTCGTACTCGCTGGGCAGCGTGCTCAACCACGTGCTGCTGCATCAGACGATCATCGGGCAGGAGGCGCTTGCGCAGATGGAGCTCGCCGGCGGCTTCCCGGACGTCGTGATCGGCTGCGTCGGCGGCGGTTCCAACTTCGCCGGGCTGGCGTTCCCGTTCGTCCGCGAGAAGATCGCCGGCCGCGACATCGACGTGCTCGCGTGCGAGCCGGCGGCGTGCCCGACACTGACGCGCGGCCTGTACGCATACGACTTCGGCGACACGAGCAAGCTGACGCCGCTCGTCCCGATGCACACGCTCGGCCACGATTTTGTCCCGGAGCCGATTCATGCGGGAGGTCTCCGCTACCACGGCGTCGCGCCGTTGATCTCACAGCTCGTCAACGACGAGCTGATCAGAGCGGAGGCGTACCTGCAGAGCGACATCTTCGCCTCGGCGGTGCGCTTCGCGCACAGCGAGGGGATCATCCCCGCGCCCGAGTCTGCGCACGCGATCCACGGTGCGCTCGAGGTGGCGCGCGCCGCCGACGACGCAGGCGAGGAGCGGACGATCCTGTTCAACCTCTCCGGTCACGGCCACTTCGACATGGCCGCGTACGACAACTACTTCGCAGGGAAGCTGGAGGACGTCGCGCTCGACGAGGCCGAGTTCGAGCGCGCGTTGCGGGCGATCGAAGGCTTGCCGACGCCCGCGTAGTTCCAAAAACCGCCACGTGCTGTTGGAAGGAGTTGACATGCCGAGGATCGTCATTACCCACGCAGTCGTCGACATCGAGCGTTGGTTGAAGGGCAAGTCGGAGCGGGCTGAAGCCATCGAGTCGGCCTCCGGGGCCAACGTGACCGACTACGTCGCGCATGACGGAAGCAACAACATCGCCGTGACAGCGGACGTCGGCGACCTTGACGCTATGCAGGCCATGTTGGCCTCGCCGCCTCCTGAGGCCGCGGCCAAAATGGAGGAGCACGGCGTCGTCCCTCCGATCACGGCCTACATCGAAGCCGACTAGCGCCCGGGCGTCTTGGCGGCCGTCAGTGCGAGGTGACGAGGTGCGCGGCGCGGCCTTGCTCGCCGGACGCCCAGCAGGCGTTCTTTCCGGCACAGTCGACGGTGTCGAAGCTGCCGTCGTCGAAACGCTCCCAGCTCCGGCCGCCGTCGGTGCTCACGTCACTTCCGGTTGGCCCGACGACAACCGCGTCGCTTCCGGTCGCCCAGGCGGCGCCCGAGCGGTACTCGTTCGGCGCGTCTGAGACGAGCTGCCAACTACTGCCGCCGTTCGTCGTTAGCGCGAGCGCGTCCGGGGCGACCGTCGGCGTTGCGAAGTCGCCTCCGACGGCGAATCCGTGCTGCTGGCCGCGGAAGGCGAGCGCGAAGATCCCGGCACTCGGCCCGCTGTGAATGGGCGTGGAGCTCACTTGCCACGTCGTCCCGCCGTCGTCGGATCGGAAGACCCGCGCCTGCGCTGCGCCGCCTGAGCCGAACCACGCGCGTCGCCCGTGATCGGTGACGAGACACTCGCCGCTGGCAGCGAACGCGAACTCGCCTGGTAGCGCAGCCGGCATCTGAGTGTTCACGACATGCCAGCTGTTTCCCCCGTCGTCGGTGGCGATGACGCGGAAGCGACCGTTGACCGGATCCGAAAGCGCGAGCCCGCGCCGGCTGTCGAAGAACGTCATGCAGTCGTAGAACGCGTTGGGATCGTCGTTCGTGAACGTCAGCGTCCAGTGCTGTCC
>DASVFB010000233.1:0-14495 GCA_036380275.1 Gaiellaceae bacterium
TGTCGGGTGTCACGACGCTGATCCAGTTCCTCGTCCGTGACGAGCCGGACCTCGGGCGCTTCCAGAGCGGCCTCTTCACCGTGCGCGGCGTCGCCAAGCCCGCGTACCAAGCGTTTCGCTTTCCGCTCGCGCAGGTCTCACGGAGCGGCCCGCGCGCGTCGCTCTGGGGACAGATCCGGCCCGGCAAGGGCGCGCGTGCGTACCGGCTGCAGCTACGGCAGGGCGGCTCGTGGCGTTGGCTCGGATCCACGCAGCGGACGAACGGCGGCGGCTTCTTCTCGACACTCGCGACGGTGCCGCGCGGCGCGCTCATCCGCGTCTGGTCGTCCCAACAGCACTCGTACGGCTGGCCACTGTTAATCCGCTGAAAGTGCTTCGCACTTTCAGTGGGGCAGACCGGGCAGGCGCGCTTCGCGCGCGTGCCCTTTGGCGCTATTGCGAGGTTGCCGGCTTAATGAATGGTGAGCGTCGGCGTGGCGAAGCCACGCCTTGGCCGTTCTCGGATTCGCCGAAGAGTGTGCTTACCTAGCCGGACACTCGCGCGAAGATCTAGCATCGCTCGCGTGAAAGGCGTCATCCTTGCAGGCGGGAGAGGGACGCGGCTGCATCCCTTGACGCGGATCACGAACAAGCACCTGCTGCCGATCTACGACCGCCCGATGGTCACGTACGCCGTCGAGGCGCTCGTCCGTGCCGGCGTCACCGATCTCATGCTGGTCACCGGCGGAACGCACGCCGGCGAGTTCTTCCGGCTCCTCGGGGACGGCCACGAGCATGGCATCGACCGTCTCTTCTACGCGTACCAGGAAGAGGAGGGCGGGATTGCCGAGGCGCTTGGTCTCGCAGAGCGCTTCGTCGGAGACGATCGGGTACTCGTCGTGCTCGCGGACAACATCTTCGAGCGGTCGATCCGCCCAGCAGTCGAGAACTTCGAGCGGCAGGAGCGCGGCGGGCGCATTGTGCTCGCGCGGTTGCCCGACCCCGCGCATCTCCGCCACCTCGGCGTGGCCGAGCTCGACGGCGACCGCGTCCTCGGCATCGTCGAGAAACCCGACGACCCTCCGAGCGAGTTCGCCGTGACTGGGATCTACTTCTACGACTCCGACGTTTTCGGGGTCATTCCAACGCTGACGCCGTCGGGACGCGGCGAGCTCGAGATCACCGACGTCAACAACCACTACGTCTCGCAGGGAACGATGGAGTACGACATCGTCGAGGGTTTCTGGGGCGATGCGGGCGAGTCGATCGACGTGTACTACGCGGTCAACGACTTCGTGCGCGCCAACGGCGTGAACAAGCAATGACCGTTCCTGTAAGGCGCATCCCGCTGCGTCGGTTTGCCGACGACCGCGGCTGGTTCACCGAGCTCATGCGCTCGTCGCTGCTGCCGAAACCCGTGCGCCAGTCGAACCTCGTCTTCTCGCGCAAAGGCGTGATCCGCGGGCTCCACTACCACGAGCGCGGTCAGGACGATCTGTTCGTCTGCCTGCAGGGCACAGTGCGCGTCGTCGTGCTCGACCGCGAGAACGGCGAGACGTTTACCGAGGACATCGGCGAGGACAACTCCGTCGCGATCTACGTCCCAGGCTGGTGCGCGCACGGCTACGAAGCGCTCACCGACAGCCTCTTTCTCTACCACGTGACCGAGGAATACGACCCCGACTCGCCGGACGAGCACGGGATCTGCTGGGCCGACGAGCGCGTCAAGCACCTGTGGAGCACGGAGCAGCCGATCCTTTCCGATCGCGACCGAGCCGTGTGCAAAGAGTCCGTCTCATCCTGAAACGGGCTCTCATAACCGGCGGCAACGGCCAGCTCGGCGTCGCGCTCGCCGAGGCGTTTCCCGACGCCGTCGCGGTGACCCGCGACGAGTGGGACATCACGCTTCCTCCCCCGCCTCACATCGCCGAGCGCGAGTACGACCTCGTCCTGCACGCCGCAGGCTGGACAGACGTCGACGGCGCCGAGGACGATCCGCAAGGAGCGGCTGCGGTCAACGTCGGCGGTACCGCGCACGTGGCGTCGCTCGGCGCGCCGGTCGTCTACATCTCCACCGACTACGTCTTCGACGGGACGAAGCACGACCCGTACGTCGAGTCGGACGGGCCTCAACCGCTGTCGGCGTACGGTCGCACGAAGCTGCACGGTGAGGCGGCCGCAGGCGAGCACGCGTGGGTCGTGCGCACGTCCGGCCTCTTCGGTTGGACGTCGAAGAACTTCGTTCGGACGATGCTGCGGCTCGGCGCTGAACGCGACACGCTGGCAGTCGTCGACGACCAGCGCTCGACGCCCACGTACGTTGGCCATCTCGCGGCGGCTATAGGCCCGCTGCTCGAGCTGCCATACGGCGTTTACCACGTCGCCGCGGACGGTGACTGCACGTGGGCCGAGTTCGCCGAGGCGATCTTCGAGGAGGCTGGGCTCAGCTGCCGTGTGACGAGAATCGCGAGCGCCGAGTGGGGAGCGAAAGCGGCGCGTCCGGCGTACTCCGTGCTGCGCAGCGAGAAGCCGGGAACGCCGCATCTCCCGCACTGGCGCGTCGGCCTGCGCGCCTGTCTCGAGCGCCTGGGCTCGGGTTCTTAAGAACCGTCGGGCGAGCTCAGCCCCAGGAGGACGTTTCTGCGACGGGGGCGCGCTGCTTCAGCGGCTCCCACCACGTTCGGTTCGCCTCGTACCAGCGGACGGTCTCCGCCAGGCCTTCCTCGAACGGAATCTCGTCGCGCCAACCCAGTTCGTCCCGCAGCCTGGAGGAGTCGAGCAGGTAGCGCCGGTCGTGCCCGGGCCGGTCGGGAACGATCGTCTTCAGCGAGCTGGGCTTCCCAGTCAGCTGGAGCACGGCGTCCGCGATCTCCTCGATCGACCTCTCGAGGCCCGAGCCGACGTTGTACGTCTCGCCGATTTTTCCGGCGGTGAGCACATGCTCAATGGCACGGCAGTGATCGCGGACGTGCAGCCATTCGCGCCGGTTCTGTGTGGATGCGTACAGCGGCAGCTCCTTGTCGTCGAGCGCGTTCGTGACGAAGAGCGGGATCACCTTCTCCGGGAACTGGAAGGGGCCGTAATTGTTCGAGCAGTTGCTGATCGTCGCAGGCAGGTGGAACGTCTCGAAGTAGGCCCGGACGAAGTGATCCGCCGCGGCCTTCGACGCGTTGTACGGCGTCCGCGGACGGTACGGCGAGTCTTCGTGGAACGTCTCATCCGAGTCCAGCGGCAGGTCGCCGTACACCTCGCACGTCGAGACGTGGTGGAAGCGCTCGACGCCTTGGCGCCGGGCCGCCTCGAGGAAGAGCTGGGTCCCGACGACGTTCGTGCGTGCGAATAGGCCCGGATCGAGGACGGCAAGGCTGTTGTGGGATTCGGCGGCGAAGTTGACGACGACGGCGATCTCGTGCTCCGCCAACGTGCGAGTTGCGAGGTCGAGATCCGCGATGTCTCCCTCGACGAACGGCACGTCGTCCGGCACGTTCTCGCGCACGCCCGCGTACGTGAGCAGGTCGTAGGCGACGACGTGATCCTGCGGTCGGCGCTCGCGCCAGTAGCGGACGAAGTTCGAACCGATGAACCCGGCGGCGCCGGTGACGAGGATGCGCATCGCCGCGAGTCTAGTGGCGCCGCTAGTCCTGCTCGTCCTTGTGCTTGCCCTTCCCTTTCCCTTTCCCGTGCTGCTTCGCCGGGTGGGCGGGCGCGAGGCAGCGGTTCACGTCGTCGAGCGCGCGGTCGACCTCGTGCCGGTCCGGCTCGAGCCGGCGAGCGTGGTCGAGGTACGTGCGCGCGTCCGTGCAGGTGCCGAGCTGCAGGAGCGTGAAGCCGAGGTTGTAGTTCGCGTAGCCCTCGACGGGGTCGGCAGGCCCGGTGCCGCGCAGGCCGCGTACGGCGCGCCGCAAGAGCGGCAGCGCGGCCGAGTAGCTTCCTTGCTGCATCAGCGTCCACGCCCGGTCGTTGAGCACGTGCGGATCCACGGGCGGCGGCGTCCGGTGCACCGCAGCGGGCAGGTTCGACGGCGCTTGCGCGCGGCGCTCGGGCTTCGGCTTCCCATCGCCCGCCGAGAGAGCGACGCCCAGGAGGACGGCGACGACAACCAGCGCACCCACTCCAGCCGCGAGCAACGGCCAGCGCGATTGCCTGTGCCCTGCCCGTGCCTGCGCCGTGGGCGGCGGGGCGAGCACGCGCGTGTCGCCGGCGCCCGCGTCGAGCGCGGCGCGCAGAGCCGCGACGAACTCGGCGCAGGTTGCGTACCGATCTTCGGGGCGCTTCGCGAGCGCACGCTCGAAGACGACGTCGACCTTCGGCTGGATGCCGCTTTGCCGCGAGACCGGCGGCACCGGCGCGCTCACGTGCGCGGCCATCTCGGCCGTCGGCGAATCGCGCGCAAACGGCCGCGCGCCGGTCAGGAGCTCGTACGCGACGACGCCGAGCGCATACCGGTCGCTCGCCGGCGACGTGCGCTCGCCGAGCGCCTGCTCTGGCGCGAAGTAGCCCGCAGTCCCCAGCACTGTCCCCTCGACCGTCAGCGACGGCAGCCATGCCGCGCTCGCGATGCCGAAGTCGGCGACGCGGAGGTCGTCGTCCTGGTCGACGAGCAGGTTGCCCGGCTTGACGTCGCGGTGGACGACACCGTTCGCGTGCGCGTGGTCGAGCCCGCGGCCAGCCTGCTCGAGCCACCGCAAGGCGTCTGCAGGTGCCTGCGCTCCCTCGTCGCGCAAACGCTGCTCGAGCGAGGATCCGTCCACGTACTCCATGACCAGGTACGGCCGCTCACCCGTCTCGCCGACGTCGTAGATCGTGACGATGCTTGGATCGCCGGAGACGCGCGCAGCCGCACGCGCTTCGCGCGCGAACCTTCCGCGTGCCGTGTCGTCTGCAACGAACGGCTCCGCGAGGAGCTTCACGGCTACGACGCGTCCGAGGGTCGCGTCTGTAGCGCGATAGACGTCGCCCATCGCGCCGTGCGCGATCCGTTCTGCATCGCGGTAGCGCTCGGGAAGGACCTGTGTCGAGGGCGTCGTGGACAAGTGCCTTCTGCTACCCAACGGGCCGCCGTGTCAACCGCTGGAAGTCAAGGTTCAGTAAGGGATCGAGCACCTGCGCTAGCCTGAGCGCGCGCCTGTGGTGATCTTCCGCCGAGCGACCGTTCTCGTCCTGCTGCTCTCCGCTCTCGTTGTCGGGCGCGCATCTGCGGGCTTTACGCCGCCTGCCTTGAAAGGGACGCCACAGTTCGTGATCAGCGGCCACGGCTGGGGACACGCCGTCGGCATGGGGCAGTGGGGCGCGTACGGCTACGCGCAGCACGGCTTCACATACGACAAGATCCTCGCGCACTACTACCCGGGAACCGTGCTCTCGACGACGACGGTGAAGAGCATCCGCGTGCTGCTGGCGAACACGACGAGCGTGACGATCTCCTCCACTGGACCATGGAAGCTGAAGGACGGCAGCGCGGCTACGACGACGATGCCCGCCGGCAAGGTGACGCTGAACCCCGGGCTCAAGTTCAGGCTTCCCGAGGGCACAGCCCCGGAGACGTTCACCGGCCCGCTGACGTTCACCGCCGCGACGCCGCTCGTCTTCAAGAAGCCGTACCGGGGCACGTTCACGGTCACGTCCGACGGCAAGAAGATCACCCTCGTCAACACGGTGCCGCTCGAGCAGTACCTGTACGCCGTCGTGCCGTCGGAGATGCCGAAGACCTGGCTTCCGGAGGCGTTGAAGACACAGGCCGTCGCGGCGCGCTCGTACGCGCTCGCGGTGCGCAAGACCTCGGGGCCGTTCGACGTCTACGACGACACGCGGAGCCAGGTGTACGGAGGTGTGAACGCGGAGAGCCCAACGACGACCGCGGCGGTGGATGCGACGGTCGGCAGCGTCCTCACCTACGGTGGGAAGATCGCCATCACGTACTTCTTCTCCACGTCGGGCGGCCGGACTGCGGCGATCAACGACGTCTGGAAGTCGGCTCCCGTTCCGTATCTCGTGTCGGTCGCGGACCCGTACGATTCGCTTTCGCCCTACCACGACTGGGGGCCGCTGGCGTTCACTCCGGCGAAACTCAAGACGGTGCTCAAGGTTCCCGGACGGCTGCTCGACGTTCAGACGACGGTGAACGGCTCTCAGCGCGTCGACAGCGTCCGCGCGATCGGCGAGAAGGGCGAGCACGTGCTGACCGGCGCGGAGGTGCGAACGGCACTCGGGCTTAGGTCGACGTGGTTCTCGGTCGGAGTGCTCGCGCTCGATCCGCTGCCCGCGACGACGCTTCAATACGGCACTTCGTTCAGGCTCACGGGGCTGGGCCGGGCGCTGCCCGATCTGCGCCTCGAGCAGCGGGCGCCGGGGACTGCCGAGTGGGTCGTGAAGCGCGACGTCGAGATCGACGACAACGGCTCGTTCTCGGTCGCTGTCAAAGCGGCCGCGCCCGAGGAGTTCCGCGTCACGAGCGGGACGAACGCCACGCCGTCCACGAAGCTCGTCGTCGCGCCGCGCGTTGCCCTGAAGGTCAGCGCCGACCTTGCGACGCTGAAGGGAAGCGTCCGCCCGGTGCTTCCGGGCACGCCGGTTCAGATCCAGCACCAGAACGCGACGACCGGCCGCTGGGGAACGGTCGCCAAGACCGTTGCAACGCGCATGGGGCGGTTCGCGTGGACTCCCCAGTTGCTCGACGGCACCTACCGCGCCCGCGTGATCGCAGGCGGCGGATGGGCGGTCGGGCTCTCGAAGAAGGTTTCCGTCGGATGATTCGCGCCGCTGCACTCATGGCCGCTGCCGCGCTCCTCGCGCCGGCGCACGCGGCGGCTGCGCGATTTGCGGTGGGCGTGGATCCCGGGGCATCGGTGCCGCGCGTGGCAGCGGATCTGAAGACGTACGGCCACGTCAGCCGCGACCTGACGCGCATGCGCGTGCTCGTCGTCGACAGCTCGAGTGTGCGTGGCGTGAAGCGCGTCGACGGCGTGCGGTGGGTCGAATGGCTCGGCTCGCGCCGCCGCAGCGTGGCGTTCACGCCGACCGACCCGCTGGCGTCCAGGCAGTGGTACCTCCAGCAGGATCACGCCTTTGACTTCTGGCCTGAGCTCCCGGTGGGACTGCCCGAGGTGAAGGTCGCGATCGTCGACTCCGGGATCGATCTCACCCACCCCGACCTTGCGAGTCGCATCACGCTTGCACGCAGCTTCGTCGGCGGATCGGTCACCGACACGCAGGGGCACGGCACGTTTGTCGCAGGGCAGATCTCAGCTGCGGTGAACAATGCCGAGGGGATCGCCGGCATCGGCATCCCCGCGCAGCTCCTAGTGGCCAAGGTCGTCCGCGCCGACGGAACGGTCTCGCTGGAGGCCGAGGCGAACGCGATCCGGTGGGCGGTCGACCAGGGAGCGCGCGTGATCAACCTCAGCCTCGGCGGTCTGCGGGATCCGAAGAACCCCTCTCGCGACACGTACTCGCCGCTCGAGGCGGCCGCAGTCGACTACGCCGCAGCAAACGGGGTCATGCTCGTCGCGGCCGTGGGCAACAGCGACCAGGCGCCCACGTCGCCGTGGCCGTACGCGAGCTATCCATCTGCTCTGCCGCACGTCGTCGGCGTGAGTTCCCTCACCCAGGACGGCTCCGTCTCGAGCTTCTCCGATCGTGACCTCGTCTACAACGACATCGCCGCGCCTGGCGAGGACATCATCTCGACGCTGCCGCGAGCGCTGACGCGAGAGAACCCGTCGTGTATCGACCAGGGCTACTCGGACTGCGGACCGGCCGACTTCCGCCATTCACAGGGGACATCCTTTGCCGCGCCCCAGGTTTCGGCCGCGGCCGCGCTCCTGATCGCGCAGCGTCCTAGCCTCTCGGCCAGCCAGATTGTGACGACGCTCGAGCGCACGGCCGACGACATGAACCCCTCGACGGGCTGCTCGAGCTGCCCGGCCTCTCGCGATGCGCTGTCCGGCTGGGGGCGGCTCAACATCGCGTCGGCGCTCACGGCGGTGACGAAGGGCTCGCTCCCGCCACCGGATCGCTTCGAGACGAACGACGACGTTGCCGCGCATGCGCCGCGT
The DNA here is from genome assembly GCA_036380275.1 of Gaiellaceae bacterium. Classification (GTDB taxonomy): domain Bacteria; phylum Actinomycetota; class Thermoleophilia; order Gaiellales; family Gaiellaceae; genus DASVFB01. The sequence goes on from DASVFB010000233.1 coordinate 8,034, forward strand.
CTCGCGGGCATTCGCGGGACGCGAGCCGCGACGGTCGACTACTGGGACGACCAGACGGACGTCTACCCCATCGAGCTGACTGCGCGACGGCGGCTGTCAGTCTCGCTTGCGGGCGAAACGGGAACGTCCCTGCGGCTGCGGCTCTGGAGCCCGCAGACGCGAAGCGTCTTCGGCGCCGCGAGCAAGCTCGAAGTGGCGCGCTCGAAGCAGGTCGGGGCGAGGCAGCGCCTCAGGTACTTCGTGCCTGCCGGCGAGAGCGGCCGCTACTACCTGCAAGTCACGATCAGCCGGCCAGGTGCGGGCGCGTACATCCTGAACTGGGCCAAGCGCTAGCGGAGGCGACGCACCGGGCGAGGGCGCGCCGCCTCGCGTTCGCTATTTGCTCGTCTTCAGCCGCTCGCGCGTCGTCACGTAGTGGTCGGTGCTCCCCTCGCCGCCAGGACGATTCGACCCGAAGTAGAGCGTCGTTCCATCCCATGAAAGGGACGGCCGGGTCTCGGCGCCGTCGCTCGAGTTCACGGCCGGGCCGAGGTTCACGGGAGTCGACCATTCGTCCTTCGCGTGCGTACGGGTCACCGCGTAGATGTCGGCCATCCCGAGCGTGCCTGGGCGGTTGCTGAAGAAGAACAGCTCCTTCGCGTCGCGTCGCACGTTCGGCTGCCCGTCCTCGGCGGCGCTGTTCGCGCCGGGGACGAGCTCGCCGGGCCCGTAAGCGCCGTGGTGCCACTCGCTCAGATAGAGGTCGCTGTCGCCGAGCAGCGCGCCCGGTGCGTCGGCCGCGAACCCGCCGGGTCGCGTGCTCGAGTAGTAGAGGACACGCCCGCCACCAGGCTTGCGGAGCGGGAACGGGCTGGCTTCGTCCGCGGAGCTGTTGACGTCGCAGCCGAGATTCTCGGGCTCCTCGAAGCCCTTCTTCTCATGCAGCCGCGTCGCGTAGATGTCGGCTCCGCCGCAGCCGCCCGGCCGGTTGCTGACGAAGTAGAAGTGACGGCCGTTCCGGGCCAGCGTCGGGCAGAAGTCGTTCTGCGGCGAGTTGACCGGCGGGCCGACGTTGACCGGCGCTCCCCACGGGTCGTCCACGTGCTTGCGACTCGCGACCCAGATGTCGAGGCCGCCCTCGCCGTTCGGTCGATTGGATGCCATGAAGAAGCTCTTGCCGTCCCTCGAGATGAACGGACAGCCGTCCAGAGCCGGCCCGTTGAATGACGGGTCTGTCCCCGGAATCGACTCGACCCGGATTGCCCGTGACCACGAGCCGAAGTCGAAAGCGGACGCCATCGCGGTTGCGGACACGACGAGCGCCGCGACCAGGACCACGAGGGTCGCGCGTGTTGAACGTCTCATTTCTGCTCCTTTCCTGAGGGGATCGCCTCGACGACTCGGAACGGATCGAGCCCGGCGTGGTGTGCGGCCAGGGCTGCGTCGCGGCCGCTCGGTGCGTCGAAGACGAAGAAGCACATCTCGTCTCCGGGAACGTGAATCGAGCCGTCGAAGCTGACGCACGTTCCCGCCCGCGTCATCTCCTCGGCCGCGCACCGCGCCCGAGACTCGCGCTGCGTGCGCTGCGCTCCGTCAGCGCGTCCTAGGTATGTCTCGACGAGGAAGCTCGGCACCCGTCCGACGCTAGGCGGCACGGCGACGGTTGAAACCGGGAGAACCCCTTAACTTTGCCGGGCCGGGCTCAGCGCCCTTGCCAGCTCTGTCCGCGAACGGACGCCGAGCTTGGCGTAGACGTGCGACAGATGCGACTCGACCGTTCGTTCGCCGAGGAAGAGGGCTGCCGCAACCTCGCGGTTGGTCCGGCCTTCGGCGACGAGCTTGGCGACGCGGCTTTCGGCGGGGGTCAGGCCCTCGGTGCGCGTGCGACCGCCGATGCGACCGAGTTCCGCGCGCGCTCTCTCCGCCCAGACCGCGGCGCCGAGCCCGTCGAATCCGGAGATCGCCGCTTCGATCGCCTCGCGCGCCGCGCGTTTTCGACGCGCTCGCCGGTGCACCGTCCCTAGTGCGAGCCGCGCTCGAGCGCGCCCGAACGGATCGCCGACGGCCTCGTGCTCGTCCACTGCGCGACTGAACAGCGTTGTCGCTTCTTCGACCTCGCCGCGCGCGGACGCGAGGAAGCCGCGGCAGCGCGTTGCCTCGGCCAGAGGCCACGCGAGGCCGAGCCGTCGTGCTTCGTCCTCCCACGGCTCGAGCACAGCGAGCGCATCGTCCGTTCGCCCGAGCGCGAGCAGCGCCTCGACCTCCTCGGCGCGAAAGAGCCAGCGCAGCACCGAAGGAGAGCCGGCCGCCTCCTGTTCCGCCTCATAGGTCGCGAACCCATCTGCGGCGCGAAGCGGATCACCGCTCCAGAGCGCAGCCGTGGCTACGACGCAGGTGTGGGCCCGGCGCCCGAAGCTCCTGAGCGTGTCGCCTGCCTCCTCTGCGGGCGGTAGTTTCGAGCCGTCGCCGGACGCGGCAGTCACGAGCAGGAGCGGCAATGGTGGCGCTTCCGTCGCGGAGCTTTCGTTCGAACTTGGCGCCCACAGGGCGCGCTGGCGCTCGGCGTGCTGTCGGGCCAGATCCCAGCGCCCGGCGCGATACTCGATCAGACCGAGGTACCAGAGCGCGCTTTCCAGGGCTGGCTCGTCATGTTTCTCCCCCCACTGGCACGACTCGAGGATCACGTCGCGCGCCTCGTCGAGCCGGCCTCTGAAGAACAGACAGTGGCCGAGCGCCTCTCTGGAGTAGACCAGGGCCGTCGGGTCGTCGGCGGACAGCGCGAGGCTCAGCGCCCGTTCGGCGACCTCGAATGCGTCGGTTCGACCCAGCGTAAAATTGATCCCGGCCAGGACCGCCAGGGCGCGCGCGGTCAGCGCTGGCTCTCCAGTCGATCTCGCAAGCTCGCTCGCGGCGCGGGCGTGCGGCTCTGCTGCCCTGACGCCCTGCGTGGCGCGCAGGCTCCAGGCCAGGAGGTCGTGCGCGACACACTCGAGCTTGGGTGCGTACGGCCTCTCGTCGAGCGCGGCCTTGAGATGCTGGATTGCCGCGAACGGCGACCCGACCGTCACCTCGATCTCGCCGAGCAGAGTGAGCGCTTCGGCACGAGGCCCGCCCGGCCCCGCGCGGTCGAGGATCCGCTCGGCGAGCTTCTCTGCGCGGGGTCTTGCGCCCGCGGCGAGGTGGTCGCGGCTTGCCCGGAGAAGCCTACGCCGCAGGTCGTCCTGGTTTTCGGGCAGGGTCGAGCGCGCGGCAAGCTCGCCGAGCTCGGCCGCGGTCGCCGCTGCGCCTCTCGTCCGTGCCGTTTCTGCGGCGCGATCGAGGGTCGCGGCAAGGGCGGTGTCCGGGCTATCGGATGCGAGCGCAAGGTGCCGTGCGCGCGCCGTGTCATCGTCTACGACTCCGGCAGCCGCCGCATGAGCGTGTCGACGTTCGTCGCCGGACGCACGCTGGTAGAGCACCGAGGCGAGCAGCGGGTGCGTGAAGCGGATCGCGTCGTGGGAGACCTCAATCACGTCGGCCGCCTCCGCCGGCTCGAGCACGCGGGCCGAGACGCCCGCGGCCCGCAGCTGCTTCGGCGACGGCCGCTCGAGGGTCGCTGCGAGCACCAGGGCGTTTCTCGTCGCGCCGGGAAGCGCCCCAAGCCGCGCGCCGACAAGGTCGTCGAGCGTCTCGGGGACCGGCAGCGGCTCCGTCGGGTCAGGGCTAACCGTGGTCTCGAGCGCGCGGGCGAGCTCCAGCGCGTAGAACGGGTTGCCGCCCGCTGCCTCGTGCACTCGCAGCAGCGTCGGTCTGGGAAAGGTCCGGCCGAGTCGAGCCTGCAGCAGCCGGTGGACCGCGCCGAGCCTCAAAGGCCCGACTCGCAGTCGCTCGACGCGACCCGGATCGATCGCACCCCACGGGCTCGACGCCTCAGACGCCTCGCCCGACCGACGCGCCAGCAGAAGCCGGACGTCCACATCCGGCAGCCGTCGCAACGCGAAGACGAGCGCCGCGGCCGATGAAGCGTCGAGCCACTGGACGTCGTCGACAGCCACGACGAGCGCAGCGTCCCCGGCGAGCACGTCCAGCGCGCCCCGGACCCCGAGCCCGAGCGCGCGCGGATCCACCGCCTCGCCCTGGGCGTCGCGGAGGAGCAGGGCAACCTCGAGTGCCCGCCGCTGCGGCGGCGTCGCCGAGGGCAGCACCTCGTCGAGCAGACCGTCGAGGAGGTCGCCGAGGCCGGCGAACGCGAGGCTGCGTTCGGCCTCCGAGGGTTGCGTGATGAGCGTGCGCACAGCCTGCGAGCGCGCCGCCTCGACGCCTGCGAGCCAGATCGTCGACTTGCCGATTCCGGCTGCGCCGTAGAGCTCGAGCGCAGCACCTCCTGTACCCGCGCGCCCGAGGAAGGCGCGTACCTGGGCCAGCTCCTCGTCCCTCCCGACGACGTCCACGGCCACGCTGCGCCGATCCTGCCACGGCGTGGCACGTTTTACGACCCAGAGGCTCTGTCCGGCGCGCGGAGTTTTCGGATACCGATCTCGCGCGGGAAGCAGCGGAGGCCGACACCGACCGTTTCGCTGACACGCTCGAGGAATGTCGGGTCCGGCGGCGCCGGCGTCTCGAGGGCGATCGGCTCCAGGTCGACGAAGTACGACGTCACCCTGCCGACGCCCTCCAGCTCCTGGCCGATCGGCACCGACCGTTCGCGCAGCGCCGATGTGCAGCACGCGTAGATCGAATCCGACATCAGGATGTACTCACGCACCGGCACGGTGTTCTTCAGCATCCGATGAGCCGCGATGACGTCGATGCCGACGAGCTTCGTCCGTTTCTTGATCGTCTGGGTGGCGACCTCGCCGACGTGGGCGACGAACTTCACGCGGAGCGTTCCGACCTGCTCGCACGCCTCGCACGCACACATGTTCCGCGCGACCATCCATTGCTGCCGCTCATGGAAAGCCCGGTGCATAGCGAGCGAGAGCGCGAGGAACTCCGCTGCCGCCGGGCTATCTCCGTCTTCGTCCGGCGCGTACAGAAACACAGCGTCGCCCTCGATCTCGACGAGCGTGAGCGACGGCACCGCATCGACCATGGCCTCGAGCAGGCGCTGCGTGATGTCCTGGGAGTGCGCGAGGTTGATCCTGTGCAGCCGCATGAACGTCGTGTAGCCGACGATGTCCGCGAGGAGGAGGAGTGCACGCTGGACGGCCACGCGGACGACGCTACGGGCTGCGCCCTCCCGACGAAATCCCGAGAACCCCTGAACTTTGCGCTGGCGCTAGAGAAGCTCGTCGTCGGGCACGTCGCGCAGCACGCGCGCCGGATTGCCGACGACGATCTTGCGCGCCGGGACGTCCTTCGTGACAACGGCGCCGGCGCCGACGAACGCCTCTTCGCCGATCTCGACTCCCGGGCAGAGGATCGCTCCGCCGCCGACGCGCGCGCCGCGGCGGATCGTCGGGCCTTTGACGAGCTCGTGCCGTCGCTCGGTGCGCCCCATGAAGTTGTCGTTCGTCGTCACGACGCGCGGTGCGATGAAGACGTTGTCCTCGAGCGTCGAGTATGCGGTGATGTACGCGTCGGCCTGGATCTTCGTCAGCGTGCCGATCGTCGTGTCGTTCTCGACGAGCGACCCGCGTCCGACGACCACGTCGTCCCCGATCGTCACGCGCTCGCGCACACACGACTGGTCGCCGAGAATCACGCGCGCGCCGATCTTCGTCCCCGCGAACACGATCGCGCCTGTCGAGACGATCGTTCCGTCGCCGAGCTCGGCCGGAGGCAACTCCTCGCGCTTCGCCGTGGAGCGCGGCGACAGCGCCGGCTGTTTCCCGACGACGGCGCCCTCGAGCACCTTGACGTCCGCGCCGAGCACCGTGCCCGGGTAGACGACGGCGGTCGGATGGACCTCAGCCATCGAGTGACGCCTGCAGGCGCTCGAGGGTCCGCACGACCGCCAACCCGTCCTGCGCGACCCTCCTGCCGTCCCCTTTCCCGTCCATGAGCTCGAGGAACGCCTGGCACTCGAGCCGCAGCGGCTCGTCGTTCGCGATCTTCGGGCTGAACACGTCGCCGGTCCGCGTGAGCCACTCGCCGTAGCTCGTCGGCGCGGACTCCGGTGCCTTGTCGTAAATCGTCACCTTCTGGTCGAGCTCCATGTCGTCGAAGACGGCCATCTTCTCGCGGCCGACAACCGTGATGCGGCGCATCTTGTGCGGGTCGAGCCACGAGAGATGCATGTGCGCAATGCGGCCCGACGGAAAGCGCAGGTAGCAGAAGACGACGTCCTCCACGCCTTTCGTGAGGAAGTCGCGCCCGTGCGCGACCGCGTCGGACGGTTCCTCCTCGAGTAGGTACAGCACGACCGAAAGGTCGTGTACGCCGAGCGACCAGAGCGCGTTCTCGTCCTTGCGGATCTTGCCGAGATTCTGGCGGTTGCCGTACACGCAGAGCACGTCGCCGAGCTCGCGTCCCACGATGAGCTCCTTGAGTTTGCGCACGCCC
>DASVFB010000234.1:0-6304 GCA_036380275.1 Gaiellaceae bacterium
TGCGCCTACCCGATCCTGATGGCGTACCAGCTCGGCCTCACCGACGCGTCCCTGTACGAGAACCACGTGAAGCCCGCCGCGAACTTCGTCGCGGCCCACGGTCCCTCGTTCGGCCCCGAGCGCTGGGAGGAGCAGGGAGGCTTCTCGCCTTCGACGATCGCAGCCGAGATCGCCGGGCTTGTCGCGGCGGCCGAGCTGGCGCGCGCGAACCACGACGACGCGTCCGCGGCCGTCTGGCTTGGCGTCGCAGACGACTGGCAGCGCTCGATCAAAGGCTGGACGGTGACAACGAACGGTCCGCTCGCACCGCGCTACTTCATCCGCCTCTCGAAGACCGGCGACCCGAACGCGGCGATCAGCTACAACGTCGGCAACGGCGGGCCGACGCTCGATCAGCGCGCCGTGATCGACGCCGGCTTCCTCGAGCTCGTGCGCCTCGGCGAGCTGCCGGCGCACGACCCGGACGTCGCCGCTTCGCTTCCCGTCGTCGACGCGACGATCAAGTCCGACACCCCGAGCGGGCCTGGCTGGCACCGCTACAACGGCGACGGCTACGGGGACGGCGCCGACGACGGGCATCCCTGGGCGCCGTCGAACAAAGGCACCGGCCATCTCTGGCCCGCACTCTCAGCCGAGCGCGGCGAGCATGCCCTCGTCACGGGCGATGCCGCAAGAGCGGCTTCGCTGCTCCTCGGGATGAAGCAGTTCGCCTCGGGCGTTGGCCTGATTCCCGAGCAAGACTGGGAGCTGCCGGACCTCGCTGCTTCGCCCTTCGGCACGGATCCGACGCTCGCGTCGATCGGATTCGTCAACGGCGGAGCGGCCGGCTCGGCGTCGCCGCTCACCTGGTCGGCCGCGTCGTTCGTCCGGCTCGCCGCCGATCTCGACCGGGGTCGAAACGTCGTGCTGCCGAAGGCAACGCACGTGCGCTACGTCCAGCACTCGCAAGGCGCGACGACGCTCGCGGTCACGAGCCCCGCGGACAAGAGCTCGGTCCCGGGTTCGCCGGTCACCGTCACCGGTACGACAGCCCCGGGGAACGCGGTCTACATCGCCGCGACGAACACGGACGGGAACTTCCAGACGACGACGGCGTCGACGACCGCCGGTGCCGGCGGCTCCTTCAGCGTGAACGTCGCGATCACCGGCGGCACGACCGTCCTCAACGTCGTCGCGGTCAGCCCGAGCGGCGGCACCGCGCATGCGACGCGCTCGGTGGTCTTCGACTTCGTGCCCGGAACGGTGATCCTCGACGTCGCCGATCCGAACGGCGACGACAACGGCCCCGGCAACTTCGCCTACCCGACGTCCGACAACTTCCACGCGGGTGCCTACGACATCCAGAGGTTCCAGGTGATCGACTCCGGCTCCGACGTTGTCTTCCGCCTCCAGACGCGCGATCTCTCGCCGACGTTCGGCAGCCCGCTCGGCGCGCAGCTCGTCGATGTCTACGTGCACGTGCCCGGCGCTGCGACGACGTCGACGGCCGCGTCGTTCCCGCAGCGCAACTACTCGATCGCGCCCGCGAACGCGTGGAGCCGCCTGATCGAGGTGCAGGGATTCGGCCAGCGCTACATCGACGCGAGCAGCACGCCGAACACGCTGGGGACGGTGACCATCTCGGCGAACGAGATCTCCCGTTTCATCACGTTCCGCGTGTCGAAGGCCTCGCTGGGGACGCCGGGCTCCGGCTGGGCGTTCACCGTCGTCCTGACGGGCCAGGACGGTTTCAGCCCCGACCAGGCGCGCGGGTTCGCGGCTACACCGCAGGAGTTCGCGTTCGGCGTCTGCGCGTCCGGGGTCGTCGATCCACACTGCTCGGTGAATCCGGGCACTGTCCCGAAGGCGATGGACGTGATCGCCGCTCCGCCGGTCCTGCAGTCCGTCGAGCTCGACTACCTGCTCGGTCCCGTGGTGCTCAGCGGCGTCACGATCCCCTAGCTTGGCGACTCCGCGCGAAGACGATCCGGCGGAGGCTCTCAGACGCCTGACCATCGGCTACCAGGTGTCTCAGGCCGTGCACGTCGTCGCGACGCTTGGAATCCCCGATCTGCTCGCTGACGGATCGCGCACGGTCGATGAGCTCGCTTCGTCGACAGCCTCGGATCCCGACGCTCTCTACCGGCTCCTGCGAGCGCTGGCGAGCATCGGCATCTTGCACGAGGAACCCGGTCGCGCCTTTTCGCTGACCGAGATCGGCGACGGCTTGCGTAGCGACGCGCCCGAATCGCTCGCCGGCTGGGCGCTCTACGTCGGGCGGCCGTACTACTGGAACGCGTGGGCGCACCTGCTCCACAGCGTGCAGACCGGGGAGAACGCTTTTCGCAGCGTCCACGGGACGACGGTGTGGGAGTACCGCGCCGACCATCCTGAGGAGAGCGCGATCTTCGATGGGGCCATGACTTCGTTGACGCGCCGTGTCAATTCAGCGCTGCTCGAGAGCTACGACTTCGAGCGCTTCGGGACGGTGGTCGACGTCGGAGGCGGCCACGGTGCGCTCCTGGCCGCGCTCCTCACCGCGTACCCGGCGACGCAGGGCGTCCTGTTCGACCAACCCCACGTCGTCGCTCTCGCTCGCGACCTGCTCGGCGCGGCGGGTGTGGCGGATCGTTGCCGCGTGGTCGGCGGGAGCTTCTTCGAATCGGTGCCTGAGGGCGGCGACGCCTACCTGTTGAAGGCGATCCTCCACGACTGGGAGGATGCGGAGGCGGTCGCGATCCTCGAGGCCTGCCGCCGTGCAATGCGCGGTGATGCAATGCTTCTCGTGGTCGAGCGGATTCTCGGGCCGCCCAACGAAGGCGCTGCGGCGAAGCTCTCCGACCTCAACATGCTGGTCGGCCCGGGTGGCCGCGAGCGCACGCTCGACGACTTTGCCGCGCTGTTCGAAGCAGCGGGCTTTCGACTGGAGGACGAGACACCGACTCGGAGCGATCTCAGCATCCTCGCAGCGACTCCCCGCTAGTCGGGGAGAAGCGGCACCGACAGCCCGAGGTCGCGGCCGAGGAGCACGGCGCGTTTTACCGCGTTGACGCCGAAGCGGGCTCGTACCTCGTCCAGCGCGGCGTCGAGCGCATCGCCGCTGAAGGAATCGAACGGCAGCGCGAGCTGAACGGCGTGGTCGTCGTCCAGGTTCGCGACCGCCACGCCGACGAGCGTGAGGCCCTCGCGCTCGATCACGGGCATCGCGCTCGCGAGCAACCCCCGCGCGGTGGAGAGGATCGTGTGCGTGTGCGCGGTTGCGCGAGGCAACGTGTGCGAGCGAGTAGCGCGCGAGAAGTCGCCGAAGCGCAGTCTCAGGACGACGGTCCGCCCAACGCGGCCGGCCTTGCGCATCCTCCGCGTGACCCGGTCGACGAGACCGACGAGCACGGTGTCGATCGAATCGGCCGACCTGCGCGAGCGGCCGAGCGCGCACTGCGATCCGATCGAGCCACGCCGGCGGCCGGTCTGCACGGGACGGGGGTCGCGGTTGTGCGCGAGCGCGTACAGGTGGCGTCCCGACGCACGGCCAAGTAGTGATACGAGCGTCGACTCGCCGAGGCGGGCGACCTGGCCGACCGTCCTGATTCCCCGCTCGTGCAGCTTCTCGGCGGTCACGTCGCCGACGCCCCAGAGCCGCTCGACTGCGAGTGGGTGGAGGAACGCCAGCTCGCGGTGCGGCGGGACGACGAGCACGCCTTCGGGCTTGGCGACGCCGCTCGCCACCTTCGCGAGGAACTTCGTCCGCGCTACGCCGACCGTGATCGGCAGGCCGACGCGTTCGAGCACGGCATCACGCAGTCGGACGGCGATCTCGGGAGGCGTGCCCGAGATCCGCTCGAGGCCGCGAACGTCGAGGAACGCCTCGTCGATCGAGAGGCCCTCGACGAGCGGTGTCGTGTCGTCGAAGACCTCGTAGACCGCCTTGCTCGCCTCCGAGTAGGCCGACATGCGCGGCTTGACGACGACGGCGTGCGGGCACAGGCGGCGCGCCTTCGCTCCGCCCATCGCCGTGCGGATGCCGAACGCCTTCGCCTCGTAGCTGGCCGCGAGCACGACGCCGGCGCCGACGATCACGGGCCGGCCGCGGAGATGAGGATCGTCCCGCTGCTCGACGGACGCGTAGAAGGCGTCGAGGTCGGCGTGGAGGATCGTCGCGTCGCGCACGACGAACATATGTTCGCATGGCGGGGCTGGCTGCGCTAGACCCGGCCGCCCTCGAGCGGCAGGCCGGCTTCGATCCAGTCGTCCATCCCGTCGGCGTAGTGCCAGATGTTCCGATAGCCCAGCTCTGCGAGTCGGTTCGCGACCTTGACCGAGCTGTCGCAATCCTGGCCCAGGCAGTAGACGACGATCTCGGTGCCGAGGTCGGGGATCCGGCGGCGGGCGCGGTCGTCGACCCAGCCGGGGGTGAGGTTGATCGCTCCGGGCAGGTGCGACGCCGCGAAGGACATCGGCGAGAGCGCGTCCACGAGCACGAAGTCCGCGTCGCTCTCCACCTTCTGCCGCAGGCTCTCACGGTCGATGGTTTCCACTGTCGAGAGTCTGCCGTAGCTTCATTCTCTGTAGCTACTATGGTCGGCAGACCAAACCCGAGGAGAGTGGAGCACCCCGTGGACAAGATGCTGTTGATACCCCTGGACGACACGGTCGTCTTCCCGAACATGAGCGTGACGCTGCCGCTCGACGTTGGCGGCGAGTCGCGTGTGCTGCTCGTGCCACGCCACGAGGGCGATTACGCGTCGGTCGGCGTCGTCGCCGAGGTGACCGATGTCGGCCGCCTGCCAGGCGGCGCGAGCGTCGCCAGCCTCGAGGGCCTGCACCGCGCCGTCATCGGCGCGGCCGAGACGGGCTCCGACGGCCGGCTCTACGTCGAGGTGGAGGAGCGGCCCGACGAGACGCCGCCGCCGGTGAAGACGCGCGCGCTCGAGACCGAGTACCGCGCCGTCGTCGAAGAGATTCTCGAACTGCGGAACGCGGACGCGCGCATCGGCGAGTTCCTGCGCTCCGTGACGGGCGCCGGCGCGCTCGCCGACACGTGCGCGTACGCGCCCGATCTGAGCTTCGCCCAGCGCGTCGAGCTGCTCGAGACGGTAGACGTCGTCGAGCGCCTCGAGCTAGCGCTCACTCTTCAGCGCGAGCGGCTCGCGGAGCTGCAGGTGCGCCGGCGCATCCGCGACGACGTCGAGTCGGGCGCGCAGAAGCAGCAGCGCGAGTACTTCCTGCGCAAGCAGATGGACTCGATCCGCAAGGAGCTCGGCGAGGACGAGGGCTCTGTCGTGGACGAGTACCGCCAGAAGATCGAAGAGGCAGGCATGCCCGATGAGGTGCGAGAGCAGGCGGAGCGCGAGCTCGGCCGGCTGGAGCGGATGGGCGATGCCTCAGGCGAGTCGTCGATGATCCGCAGCTACCTCGACTGGCTGCTCGCCGTGCCGTGGTCGAAGACGTCCGAGGAGCGGCTCGACCCGAAGGTCGCGCGCGAGATCCTCGACGCCGACCACGCAGGCCTCGAGGACGTGAAGGAGCGCGTGATCGAGTACCTCGCCGTACGCAAGCTCCGGCAGGAGCGCGGCATCGCCGAGGACAAGCGCTCCGGCGCGATCCTGACGCTGATCGGACCGCCCGGCACGGGCAAGACGTCGATCGGCGAATCCATCGCGCGCGCGCTCAACCGCGAGTTCGTGCGCATGTCGCTCGGCGGCGTACGCGACGAGGCGGAGATCCGCGGCCATCGGCGCACGTACATCGGTGCGCTGCCCGGTCGGCTCGTCCGCGCGCTCCGCGACGCGGGAACGATGAATCCGGTGATCATGCTCGACGAGGTCGACAAGGTCGGCGCCGACTGGCGCGGCGACCCGTCGGCGGCCTTGCTCGAGGTGCTCGACCCGGCGCAGAACCATTCGTTCCGCGACCACTACCTCGACGTCGAGCTCGACCTGTCGCAGGTCGTCTTCATCGCGACGGCGAACGTCGCCGAGACGATCCCCGGGCCGCTGCTCGACCGCATGGAGGTAATCCGCTTCGACGGCTACACGGTCGACGAGAAGGTTGCGATCGCACGCGGCTATCTCTGGCCGCGCCAGCGCGAGCGGAACGGTCTGCGCGAGGACGAGGTCGAGATCTCGGACGAGTTGCTCGAGACGATCGTCTCCGACTACACGCGAGAGGCCGGCGTCCGCCAGCTCGAGCGCGAGCTCGGGAAGCTGCTGCGGAAGACCGCGACGCAGATCGCGTCCGGCGACGCCGAGGCGCCGATCTCGGTCGATCTCGACGGCGTTCGCGACGCGCTCGGCCGCCAGCGCTTCTGGCAGGAGGCCGCGGAGCG
>DASVFB010000235.1:0-2465 GCA_036380275.1 Gaiellaceae bacterium
ACTTCAGCAGCACTTCGAAGTAATGGCGGCGGCTCCACACGACTGCGACGAGGAACGCTGCGACTGCGGTCAGCGGCACGACGAGCGCACGTGACACGAGCCGACGGCGGTACGGAATCGCAAGCACGAGCAGCCCGACGACCAGCCCGAGCAGCCCGCTGCGCGAAAGCGTCGAGAGCATGACGAGGAAGAGGAAGCCGAGCACGGCCGCGAGCGGCACGCGCATCTTGTGCCCGCGCTCGAGCCTCAGGTACACCGGCAGCAAGGTCAGCAGCGGGATGCAGATCATCACGGCCAGATGGTTGGGGTCGGTTGTGAGTGCATTCGGCCTGTAGACGGCCGTGCCGCCGATCGCGCCGTACACATTGATCGAGCTCGCTCCGCCGGTCAGCGGCGAGAGCAGAACATGGTCGAGGTTCGTCCCGGCGCGGGCCGCGAGCAGCTGCAGGACGCCGTAGACGCCGTTCACGACGAGGCCGACGGTCAATGCACCGACGGCCTTCCAGTAGAAGAGCGTCGAGCGCCGCGACAGATAGGCGACGCCGGCGGCGAGGAACAGAAAGTGGAGAACGAACTTCACCATTCCCTTGCCCCACTGGTCGAGCGACTGCTTCGTCTCGATGTTGAAGAACCCGATCAGGTAGATCACGAGGAGCGCTGCGAAGATCGCGAGCACCGTCACGGTCGTGCGCGGGAACCTGGGCCGGCCCCACTCGAGCGCGAAAGCGACGAGGAACATCACCGTGAGCACGTCGGCGATTCCCACCGCGCCGGCGACGTTCCACTGCACCTTCTCCCACGTCACGCAGAAGAGCGTCGCGAGGAAGAGCGTGCCCGTGATCTTCACTCGAGGCTCCTCAGCACGTCGGCGAGCTCCTCGACGCGCGCGCCGCGGCCGAGGCGCTCGCGATCGTCCGCAGAAAGTGGCGCCCCGATCAGCGCGCCGGCCTGCCATTTCCGATGGAGCTCCGTCAGCGCGGCCGTCAAGGCGGGGACGTCGTCGGCCGCAACGACCACGCCGGCACCGGTCTCACGGATCAGATCCGCCGCCGCACCATCGGGCGGCACGGCGGCCAGGATGGGCCGCTCCGCCGCGAGGTACTCGAAGACCTTCCCGGAGAGCACACCCTGGCCGCGGCCGTCGGCGTCCGGGATCAGCAGCAGCAACGCATCGGAGTCGCGCTGGAGTGCGAGCGAGTCGCGGCGCGGCACGTACGGATGGAGCTCGAGCCGCGGCCCGAGGCCGAGCGTCTCCGCCCACTCGCGATCGGCGACGCGGAAGTCGCCGACGAAGCGCGCGACGACGTCGTCGAGGCCGGACCCGGCGAGGGCGGTGAGAAACGGGCGCGGATCGCGCTTCCCGAAGAAGCTGCCCGTATGCGTGATCCGGAAGCGATCGCCGCGGTGGTACTCGAGCCCGGCGAAGTCGTCGAAGTCCGCACCGTTCAGAATCGTGGTGACGACACCGGCGGGCTCGAGCTTCCGCGCCTCGTCGGCGATCGCCTCTGACGCGGCCACGATCACGTCCGCCTGGCGCGCAACGAGCCGCGCAACCGATTCGCTGACCTTCTCCTTCGCGCGAACGGAAGCACTCTCGACACGGCGATGCGGGTGCGCGCCGACCGAGTCACGGAGGTCGGCGACCCAGCGTGCACCCGTCAGCCGCTTCACCGCCGCACCGACCAGGTGGACCGAGTTCGGCGGTGACGTCGTGATCACGACGTCGATGTCCTCGTTCCTCGCGATGCGAACGGCAGCCGGAATCGCGGTCAGGTTCCAGCCGACGTTCTCGTCGGGAACGAGCACGCGCCGCGAGAGCGAGCGCGCCTGCCGCGACAGCCGGTCGAGACCCTGCCGGCCGTGAAGCTCGTCCGCAAGCTTGCGGGCGCGCGGCCCGAGATAGCGGGCGCGGTGGATCCACGCCTGCGTCGACGGAACTAGATCCGGGTCGGAGTGGATCCACTTCGGATCGTCCGGGGCCAGGACGTGCGTCTCGATGCCGTGCGCGGGTAGATGCGTCGCGAACTTCAAGGGACGCTGCACCCCGCCGCCCCCTGCGGGCGGGAAGTACATGGTTACGAGCAGGACTTTCATTCGGGGCGATGGTAGAGCGCGTAGCGCTCGTCCTCGTAAACGAGCGGCCAGGGCGGGCGCACGTCGAAGCGCTGCTTGTCCACCACGAGCCAGTCCGCGTGGTACCGGTCGAGGATGCCGACATCGCCTGTCCTGAAGTAGCGATTCACCGAATAGCGGCGACCGTACGGGCGATTCGCCGGAGTGTCGGCGACGTGCGCAGGAGGCGCCGCTGCGACGTAGACGGGGACGAACGCTTCGATGCGGTAGCTCGTCTCGAGGTCCGAGAACACGATCGCGCGCTTCGGCACCTTCGTCTCTAGCGCATGAAGCAGTCCCGGCGTCAGGGCATGGGAGTCCCGAGACGCAGCAGGCGTCCAGTCCCGAAAGCC
>DASVFB010000236.1:0-7807 GCA_036380275.1 Gaiellaceae bacterium
CGGAACGACGGCTTTGAGATCGACGCCGCCGAAGCGGCGCACCTCCTCGTACTGCGGGTAGATCGCATCCATGTACTCGCGCAGAAAATCCGGGCCGAGCCCGACGTGGTCGATACCCGCGACCTCCGCCATGTGCTCGAGGTGATCGACGACACGGTCGAGTGTCGGCGCCGTCTCGTCGACGAACGTGGGCAGGACGTTCATCCCGATCACGCCGCCCGTCGCCGCGATCGCGCGAAGGTGCTCGTCGCTCAGGTTGCGGTGGTGGTCGCGGAGCGCGCGGCAGCACGAGTGCGAGGCGACGACGGTACGCGTCACGAGCTCGAGGACGTGGTCGACCGACGCGGCAGCGAGATGCGAGACGTCGAGCAGGATGCCGAGACGCTCGAGCTCCGCGACGGCGAGCACCCCGGCCGCGGGAAGCCGGCTCCCTGTCTCCTCGTCCGCGGATCCTTCCGCGAGCAGGGCGCGCGACCAATGCGTGAACGAGACCATCCGCACGCCGAGCCGGTGGAACACGGAGATGAGCTCGACGTTCGCGCCGATCCCTGGGGTGCCCTCGAGCGCGACGAGCAGCGCGATTTTCCCGTCGGCGAGCGCGGCGTCGATCTCGCCGCCCGACCGGCACAGGGCCACCTCAGACGTCTGCGCGGCTTCGCGTTCGATCATCTCCAACTGCAGCAAGGTCGCGCGTAGCGAGGCCTCGGCGACCTCGGGCGCGACGTAGATGGGGAGGACTTGCACGTCGACGCCGCCCGCGCGTGCCTCCGGCACCCACCGCTCGCTCCAGTAGCGCTCCGCGCCCTGTTCCCCGAGCTCGCGGTTCCGGAGAAGCAGCAGAACCGGCAGGTCGTTGTGTGCGTCCACGACGATCGCGTTCTGGTGGAACTCGCGTGGATTCACGGCGTTCGACACTATCCGCCGCGTGAGCCTCGCGCTCCAAGTCCTCGTCACCGGTCTTGCAGCAGGCGGCATCTACGGCCTGATCGCCGTGGGTTACTCCGTGATCTACCGACTCACGGGGATCGTCCATTTCGCCTACGGGGAGCTCGTCAGCCTCGGGGTGTTCGCGACGCTGCTCATCGCGGCGGGCACAGGGCCCGTCACGCAGAAGACTGCGGAGACCGGGCGTTTCGTGGTCGCGCTCGTGCTCGGGCTCGCGATCTGCATCGCCGCGGGCGTCGGTAGCTACCTCTTCGCGGTGCAGCCGTACCTGTCGCGCGGTTCGACGGTCGGATGGGTCGCGGCGATCGTCGCGGTTGCGTTCGCGATTCACGCGATGTTGGCCGCGATCTTCACGCGCCCCAGCTACGTCTTCCCCGATCCGCTCCCTTTTCGCGACCTCGGGCACGACGGCTTCGTGACGCTCGGAGGTGCGTCGCTCCAGATCCGCTCCTTCTTCGTCATCGTGTTCGCGATTGCGCTCGCGCTCGCAGCTCGCTGGGCACTCGAGCGCACGCGCTTCGGCCGTGGGCTGCAGGCGATCGCGGCGGACGCGGAAGGCGCGCGAATCGTTGGAGTGCCGGTCGACACTCTCGTGGCGCTTGCGTTCGGCCTGGCGGGCGGGCTCGCGGCCGTCGCGGCAATCGTCGCGGCTCCGAGCGGCACAGTCGACGTGGACACCGGCGCGCTGCTCGGGCTCAAGGGTCTAGTTGCAGCGCTCGTCGTTCGCTTCGGGTCTCCTCTGAAGGCGATGGCGGCTGGGCTCGTGCTCGGCGTCGTCGAGGCGACGATCGCGAACGCGCACATCGGCACGTGGGAGCTCGGCCCGTCGTACCGCGAAGTGCTGCCGCTCGTGCTGGTGCTCCTGTTCGTGGCGGTGCGGCCTCCGTTGGAGGCCGTGGAGGAGCTCGAGTGACGACGATCGCCGAGCGTACGGGCACGGCTCTCGCCGAAGCTGCCCGCGAGGCGCGTGCAGCCTGGCGTCCCTGGCACGTCGTGGCGGCCGTTTTCCTGGTGCTCGCGGCGCTCGTTCCGTTGGCCGCACCCTCCTGGGTTCACGTCGACTCGCTTGCGAACGGCTTCTATCTCGCGCTGGCGGCGACCGGCCTTTGGATCACGGTCGGTCTCGCAGGCATGCCCTCGCTCGGCCAGGGCGCGTTCATGGCCATCGGGGCGTTCACTGTTGCGGTTCTGACGGCGAAGGCAGGCTGGCCCGCGTTTCCGGCGACGCTCGTCGGCGTGGTCGCCGCCGGCGCTGCCGGGATCCTCGCGGGCGTCGGCGTTGTGCGGCTTCGTCCTGTCTTCATCGCCGTGACGACGTGGATCCTCACGTGGACGGTCACGCTCTTTCTGCTCGCCTTCCGCTCTGTGTCGGGCGGCGCCCAGGGCATCGTCGTTCCGTCGGGTCTGTCGGTCGACGGCCACTATGAGGTCGCCCTGGCGCTGCTCGTCGCCACGATCGTGGTCGGCGCCTCGCTCGCTCGCTCGGGCGCCGGGATCGAGCTGCGCGCCGCACGCCAGGTGCCGGCGGCAGCTGCTGCGCTCGGTGTCGCGACTGCTCGTCGGCGGTTGGGAGCGTTCGTCGCCTCGGCCGCGATCGGCGGTCTCGCCGGCGGGCTCGCGGTGCAGCTCGCCGGTGTCGCGGATGCGGGCGAATACGGGCCGTACCTCTCGTTCCGTCTTCTCGTCGCGGTGCTCATCGGCGGTGTCGCGTCGGCGCTCGGCCCTGCTGCCGGCGTCGCCGGACTCGCGCTTGTAACCGGCGCCGCCGGACTGCTCGGCGCCGTGGAGGGCGTCGAGTCTGCCCGTTTCGACCCGATGCTCGCGGCCCTCCTGCTCCTGGCGGTGCTCGCGCTCGGCGGCGAGGGCATTGTGCCGCTCGTGCGGTCCCTGTTTCCGCGGCCGCGTCCCGACTTCGAGCGTCGCGAGACGCCGCTCGCTGCTCCCCGGCGCTCGCCTGCGTCGGCGAGACGGGCCGCGCCGCTCCTCGTCGCCGAGTCGCTGACCAAGCGCTTCGGAAACATCGTCGCCGCGGATGCAGTGTCGCTCGAGCTCGCGCCGGGCGAGGTCTGCGCGCTGGTCGGCCCGAACGGCTCGGGGAAGACGACAGTGCTGAGACTGCTGGCCGGCGTCTACCGCCCTGATGCCGGAACCGTCGTCTTCGACGGCGTCGATTTCGCAGACGCACCGCCTCGCGCCCGTGCCCGCAGAGGCCTCGTGCGCACGCTCCAGGGTTCGGCCGCGTTCGGGGAGCTGACCGCTCTCGAGAACCTGATCGTCGGCGCAGGGCTGCGACGCGTCCACGGCGGTGGGCTGCGGGCCGCCTTGGCGACGCCGCTTGCGCGCTCGGAGGACGCCGTGACCCGCGACGCTGCCGTTGCCGCGCTTTCCGACGTCGGGCTAACCTGGGCAGCCGATGCACGTGCCGGTGAGCTTGCAGGCCCCGAGCAGCGCTTGCTCGCCGTCGCGGCGGCGCTCGCGACGCGGCCGCGCGCCCTTCTCCTCGACGAGCCCTCCGCCGGCGCGTCGCTCGCGGACGTCCAACGGCTCGACGCGCTGCTCGCCGACCTGCGCGAGCGCGGCGTCGCCGTGCTGCTCGTCGAACACAACCTGCGGCTGGTGCGCGCCGTCGCCGACAGGGTGATCGTGATGGCCGCGGGAGCTGTCATTGCGGTGGGATCGCCGCAGGCCGTCTCGGCCGACCCCGATGTCCGCACGGCCTACCTCGGCAGGGCCGCGCTGTGAGGCGCGCGCCGCTCCTGCTGCTCCTGCTCGTCGTGCTCGCGCTCTCCGGATGCGGCGACAGCAAGAAGCCGTCGAAGACGCTCTTGATCGCTGTCGATGCGCCGTTCTCACGCAGTCCGTACATCGGGCAGACGATCGCGCGCGGCGTGGAGCTTGCCGCGAGCGAGATCAACGTGGCCGGCCTCGCGGCAAACGACGGCACGTACACGCTGAAGGTGAAGCGCTACGACAACGCGCTCTCGCCTCGTAAGGCACTCAGCAACGTGCGGCGCGCGCTTGCCGACGGCGCAGTCGCGATCATCGACGACGGCACCGGCGTCGACGCGTCGTGGAAGATCGCGCGCGACAAAAAGGTGCCGATCTGCATCACCTACGACGGCGGCAGCGGACTGGTCGATCTCGAAAAGCGCCCGAACGTGTTCAGGATCGCGCCGACGAATCGCGGCATCTCGTTCCGCCTCGCCGAGTACACAATCCCGAAAGGGCTGAAGCTCGCGCTCATGCACGATGACACCACCTACGGGCAGCAGGGCGCCGATGCGCTGAACAAGGCGTTCGAGCAAAACCCCGAGTCGGTCGCTGCGAAGCTCACACTGCCGGCGCGGGACACAGACCTCTCGCCGCAGGTTCTGCGTGCGCGGCGCGCCGGAGCGACCGGGCTCATCGTGTGGGGCCAGGCGTCGACGGTCGCGGAGGTTCTCATCGCCGCCCGCAGTGCGGGCTGGAACGTGCCCGTGTACGCACCCCCGTCGGCCGAGGATCCCGTCCTGCGTCAGGCGCTCGCGGACCGGCCGCACTGGCTCGACGGCCTGACTTTCGGTTCGGGCCGCATGACCGCCGAGCTCGGCCCCGACTTCTTCTACGCGTTCGAGTCCAAGTTCGACGCCGCGTATGGCGCGCAGAAGGTGGGCGTGCGCACGAGCGAGGGTCGCGAGGTGATCGCACCGCCGGACTACGCGATGTACTCGTACGACTGCACCAACGTGCTCGCGCAGGCGATCCGCAACGTCGGCCTCGACGACTTGCCGCACGCGCTCGAACAGGTCACGGCGCGTGGGGCGAACGGCGACGAGCGCGGATTCAACGAGCACAACCACGAAGGCGTTGTCGACGACGACGTGTTCTTCGCACGCTTCCACGACATGACGTTCGCGCCGGTGAAGGACGATCCGCTCTCGTCGACCTTGCCGACGGTTCAGCAGACGAGGTAGCCAGGTGCTGCGTCGCGCCTCCTTGCTGGGCGCCGTCGGCGCGCTCGTCGTCTGCGCGGCGCCGTCACGCGCTGCTGCAGCAGAGATCCCGATCCTTCTGCCGTCCGTAAGGACGTCCCTGGCGCCCGGGCCGCCGCTCGCGGGGGCGAGCACGCCGGCGGAGGTGTTGTTCCCGCGAGGGATGACGAGCGACGAGCGTGTGCTCGTCGGCATTGACAGGACGGGCAAGCCGGTCTCGATCACGGTGGTCCAGCGGCTGATGCTGCACAAGCTCGGCGACTACAGCTTCGCCGTGCCTGGGCCGATCGCGGACGTCGAGACCGCGCCTGGCTCGGATTCCGACCCCGGCCTGCGGCGTGATGCGATCCTCTGGGCCGGCTTTTCGCCGGGGACGAAGACGCTGGGTTCCCGCGCGACGTTGCGCGTCGCCCCCGCCTCGCGGCTGTTGCCGCTACGCCTGTCGGTCGAGCGCGAGGGCGACGCGTTGATCGTGCGAGGGGAGAACACGTCGGCTGCGCCCGGCCCCGTGCTCGTCGGGACAGTGTCGGCGCCGGAGGGCTCGCTGGCGCTCGACGAAACGCGTCGACGCTTGCCGCTCGGCCGCGCGGCTCCCGATCTGTACGTTCGAGTTCCGCGCGCGCCGCGGTCGCGGTCGGTACCGATCGCAGCCGCGCTCGACGTGCGCGTCGAGCTCGCCGGCAAGAAGTACGCGTATCGCCTCGGCGACGGCGGGCCGATGCGCTTCACGCTGCGCGCTCCGCGGGTGCCTCTCGGGGCGAAGCTCCGCCTCGTCGTCACGCCGGTCCCGCCGGAACGCCAGCTCACACCGCCGCGCGGCTTCGCGACGTGGGCGAAGGCGGCCCGACGCGGGCGCGTGCCTGCATCGGGCCTGCTCGAGCGCGTCTCGCGCATTCGGTTCGCGACGGCGCGCGCGCTGCAATACCAGACGTTCCTCGCCAACCCGGACACCACCGGAGGCACGCATGCCGTCTACGTGTACGAAACGGCGGCGAAGGTCGCCGCGCCGCGGCCGGCAGCGTCGCCGGGTGAAGCCGGCGGTAATGCGTGGCAAACGGTCCTCTTCGCAGCGCTCGCGGTCCTCGGCGTCACGGGCTTGGTAGTGCTCTGGGCAAATTCATAACTAGGCGCATCGCCGGCAGTGCGGCTTTGCCGCACTGCACACAAACGATTGCCGAGCCAACTCCCTCCAAACGCAGGCACTCGGCACGCGCGCCGAAGGCGCGTCTGCCGGAACCCCGGCGAAATGCGCAGCATTTCGCCGGACGGCCGATGCGGGCGAGAGGACTCGAACCTCTAAGAGCCGAAGCTCACCAGGACCTAAACCTGGCGCGTCTGCCAGTTCCGCCACGCCCGCGCGGCCAGTTGAGGATAGGCGCGTAGCCCCAACGCCGTCTGCTCTAATGGCCGCGCGATGCAGGCGCAGGTCGAAGAGCTCGGTGACAACAAGGTTCGGCTGACAGTCGACGTCCCGAGCGCCGACGTGAAGCACGCGGTCGATCACGCCGCTTCCGATCTCGCGGAAAGCGTGAAGATCCCAGGCTTTCGGAAGGGAAAGGTTCCGTTGCCGGTGCTCGTGCAACGGATCGGACGCGATCGCATCTACGCGGAGGCAGTCGAGAGCCACATCGGCGGCTGGTTCTGGAACGCGGCGGCGCAAACGCGCATCCGCCCGGTCGACCAGCCGGAGTACGGCTACGAGCTTCCAATCAGTGATGAGCCCTGGCAGTTCACGGCGACGGTCGCCGTGCAGCCGAAGCCCGAGCTTCCGGACTGGAGCACGCTCGAGGTGCCCGCGTCGGAGGCGGAGATTCCAGAGGAGCTCGTCGAGCAGGCCGTGCAACAGCTCCAGGAGACGGCGGCGGACCTCTCGCCGGTCGACGACCGTCCTGCGCAGCCGGGCGACGTCCTCGTGCTCGATCTCGTGATGACCGACGACGCGCGTCGCAACTACGCAGTCGAGCTCGGCAGCGGACGGCTTGCGCCGGAGCTCGAGACCGCGCTCGTCGGGGTGGCCGCCGGAGCAAGCGCTTCCGTCGAGATCCCTGTCTCCGAAAGCGAGACGAGCCCGGTCGCCGTGACGCTGAACGAGATCCACGAAAAGGTCTTGCCGCCTCTCGACGACGAGCTCGCGCGCAAGGTCAGCGAGTTCGAGACGCTCGACGCGCTGAGACAGAACATCGAGCGCGACCTGCGCGAACAGCTCGAGGCTGAGCTCGAAGCACAGTTCCGCACCGCGGCCGTCGATGCACTGGTCGACGCGACGAACGTCGAGCCAGGCGGCCCTCTCGTCGAAGTGCGCACGCGCGAGCTGCTCAACAGTCTTGCGCGAAGCGTCGAGCGCCGCGGCTTGTCGCTCGACGCCTACCTCGCGGTCAGCGGGCGCACGCCCGACCAGCTCGTGGACACGTTGCGCGCCGAAGCCGCCCGTTCGGTTTCGCGCGAGCTCGTCCTGGAGGCGCTCGCCGAGCAGGCTGGGATCGCCGTCCCCGACAGCGAGGTGGACGAGCTCGTGCGCGAGCAGGTCGACGACAACGACGACAACGACGGCGACGAAGATTTCGAGGCGACCGTCGCGCAGCTGCGCGAAGCGGGAGCCTACGAACGGCTGCGCGAGGACTTGCGTCTGCGCGCGGCGCTCGACCGTCTGGCCGGCGATGTCAAGCGCATCCCCGTCGAGCTGGCAGAGGCACGAGAGAGCATTTGGACACCCGAGAAGGAAAAACCTGATACGTCTGCGAAACTGTGGACCCCCGGCAGCAAGGAGCCAGCATGAGCCCGCTAGAGCAACACGTCGTCCCGATGGTGATCGAGCAGACCTCGCGCGGAGAGCGCGCGTTCGACATCTATTCCCGCCTCCTCAACGAGCGCATCATCTTCCTCGGCACACC